>WRMR01000358.1 GCA_009776995.1 Planctomycetaceae bacterium
ACATGCTTTTACCCTTGTTGAACTTCTTGTCGTCATTGCAATCATTGGAATTTTGATTGCACTTCTGTTGCCCGCCGTTCAGGCGGCCCGTGAAGCGGCTCGACGCATGTCCTGCTCCAACAATTTGAAGCAAATGGGACTTGCGCTCCACACGTACCATGACGCCACGAAGTCGTTTCCTTCAATGCGTTCCTCTTTTGGCGGTGGAACGGCTTGGGGTGGACACTTGGCTCTGTTTCCCTACGTGGAACAGACTGCTGCGTATAGTGCCTTGACAGCGAAAATCCTGGAATCTCCCGGCAACACTGTTCCATGGGATAATTTTGGAACTGGTTGGGGAACCCCGGATGTCAGGAGCATTGCCTTCAGCGGTTTTGTTTGTCCGTCTGATACGAATCCAAACTATGTCGATTCCGACTCATGGGCTCCTGGAGGAAGTGGGCGGACAGCTTCAACCTACATGTTCTGCATCGGCGATGCCATGAACAATTTTGAAGCCACAAACAGTGAAGTTCAGGGCAGAAGTATGTTCAATCCAGTGGCGTGGAAAGGCATGGGGGCTTGCCCTGACGGAACAAGCAACACCATTGCCATGGGCGAAATGGTCAAAGCTTTTGGCTCTCAATTTACAAGGGAGGTGAAAGGAGGAAATATTAGTACTCTTGGTGCCGATATTTCTGAAGCGGATTTACGGTATTCGGAATGCCTTCTCCAAGTGGCTCCTGATAAAAGGAGTATTGCTGAAGGAAGAGCGGGGCGAAGCATGAGAGGAGCCGTGCTTTACGGCAGGTCTTCCATCAGTTGCTTCAATACAGTCTTGCCGCCGAATTCCGTCAGTTGTTCCACTGGTCCCGCTGAACCGGACTTTAACGATGGTAATTGGGGAGTCTTTTCCGCAACCAGCAATCACACGGGTGGCATCAACGTTGCGCTATTTGACGGCTCGGTCACATTTGTTTCCGATACGGTGAACAGCGTGACGGCAAACCTTCCGACAGATCCAAAGCGTCCCGGCCAGCGGCTTGCCGGACACAGTGATTTTGGAACCTGGGGGGCAATGGGAACTCCTAATGGCGGCGAAAGCGTAACTTTCTAATTTTCAACGAATCGCCATTCAAAGTTTTTGGAATTGTGGGTGGAGAACCGGGTGTTGCCATTCGGTTCTCTTTCCCTATTGTTACATTATTAATGATTTAAGGATATCCATGATGCAAAAAATTCGATCAAAACTCAATACTTGTGTTCTTGTTATGCTACTGGCCTGTTATTGCCTTTGTTCGGGTGGTTGCGGAAACAGGCAAAAATTTCCGGAAGGTATGCCTGCACCACACCCAACTGTCATTACCGTTATTCAGGATGATAAGCCCCTGGAAGGGGCTTCGGTTGTACTGATGCCCATGGATTCCTCCAATTCCTGGAGCGCGGGTGCCCTCACGGATTCCGGGGGAAAAGGAACACTCAAAACGCTGAGTCAGTACGATGGTGTTGTCCCCGGTAAATACTACGTCCTCGTTTCGAAACGTGAAGCGGAGGAAAGTTATGAAGTGCCGCCTCCCGATCCGGAAACCGATCCGGAAGGTTACGCCAATTATATGCGGACGTATTCCGCGAAAATAGTCCCCAGTTTTGACCTGATTGATCCGAAATTCGCCAGAGCTTCAGCCGATCAAACCATCGAAGTCATCGCAGGCAAGAACGAGAAAACGATTGACGTA
This sequence comes from Planctomycetaceae bacterium, assembly GCA_009776995.1. Lineage (GTDB taxonomy): Bacteria > Planctomycetota > Planctomycetia > Pirellulales > Thermoguttaceae > WRMR01. Next base: position 1,716 of record WRMR01000358.1, read on the forward strand.
GGCAAAGCCGTTCGACAGAAACGGTAATCCAAAGTTACAACGACCGGGGGAACACAACAGCGGTCGGGAGTGCTGTGCAGTCGCCGGATATTCATCGTGACGACAGTTTGTCGTTGGAAAGGCCAAGCCGCAACACATTGCGATCAATCTTCTCAATGTAATTCGTCATCGAGTGGTCGTTGATGCGGTTGGCGATAAACGCTTTCAGTTCGTTGTCGAAAAAATCGTCGGCGGCTTGCTTTGCGGACAACACTTTGGAAAGCACCCGCACCAGAAAATGTGAGTCTTGATCGACGATGCGTCCGGTCGCGTCGATCCGTTGGAGCGTTCCGGCGTGTTTGTAGTGCATGGTTCGCGGGACGGAAAAAGGCGCAAGACACACCGGGTCGGCATAATATGCGAAGCGGTACAACGGCGACGTGATTTGCCCGGCCAGGGTGCGGTTGCCGACGCGGGGTTGCCCGAAGGTCAACGTTTCCAGCGGCCCAACGCCAATGCGCTGAAGACGCAACGCGGCCAATGTGGCCAGCGCACCGCCGAGACTGTGACCCGTCACCCAAATTTTTCGGTGACGACGATCAAGCAGCGATTGCAGAGTCGCTTCGATGCCGGGCCAAACGACGGCCAAAGCCCGGAAAAAACCCCGGTGAACACGTGCCCCGTGATCCTCGATTTGCACAACGTTGAGATTGGTCAGCCAGTCCGCCACATCATCCGTACCGCGAAAAGCGAGGACGATTGCGTTTTCGTTCGCACCGATGTAACCCCGTGCCGATTCTCCATGCCGATGACCGTCCGGCGCAAAGGTCACGATGCTGTCGAAGCCGAGCCGTTGGAACCCCTTGTAGCGTGCCGGATCGTCCTCATAGCAGGCACAAGCGGCATGGGCAAGGAACAAGGTATCCTGTAAAAAATGAAGGTCAGGCAAAAAACTGTTCCTCCCGTCACAAGCGTGGACAGGCTTCTTTTTCATCACAAGGCACGAAGATTTTTGTTTCTCGCTGAGGGTGCAGAGAAATAATACTGACAAAAAAAACTCTGCGGCCTTTGCGTCCTCTGCGTGAAACAAAACCTCCCCGGAAAATTTCTGAAAATTTTAAAACCGTTGACATCCATGAATCGTCTTTAGTATTATCTAAGCGGTAGTCGTGTCAAGATGCCGCATTCAAAACACGCAACGTTTTTCAACTTGGGATGCAACCATGAAAAAGATCACTTTCCCGCAACCGGCAAAATAAGAGGAAACGTGCGAGCCGACGTGATTTCAAAGGCGTCGGCGAGGCAAAATACGAGGGTTGAAAAGGAAAAAACACCGTGAAAACCTGCCCCTCACGGAAAATGACAAAAAAAGGGGACGATGAAACCAACGCTTGGCAAAAAATGACCTTTTTCAGAGATGTCCTTAAGTTAAAGACACATTCTCAGCCCAGCGGAAAATGTGAGCAGGTAGTCCCGTCACACCGGGCTCGACGGCAAAGAGACCGCCGGCGTGAGGCTGGCCGACAAGTTTTTCAGAAGTCAGATTGTTTCTCGCCGTCGTAATATAAAGTGTATCGAGATACTCGCCGCCAAAAGCAACCGAAGTGACCTGTGTTGCGGGAACCTGAACACCGGCAACCATGTCTCCTGTTTCCGGATTCCACCGGGAAACACAGGCACCATCCCAGTGTGCGACCCAAAGCATCCCCTCGGAGTCAACGGTCATCCCGTCAGGACGTCCAAAACCGGGATCGTCTGGAAAACGCGCCACGATACGACGGTTGCGGATACCGCCAAGCCGGGCGTCATAATCAAAGGCTGAAACCTGCCGGGTCGGGGTGTCGATGTGATAAAACGTTTTCCCGTCGGGACTCCAGCCGAGACCGTTGGAATTGGTCAGGCCGGACAGAATTTGCCGGATATTTTCGTCGTGGTCCATGACATAGAGCGAGGCTTGATTATCCTCGTTCGCCATATTGAGTGAACCAACCCAAAAACGACCTTCGGGCGAGCACTTGCCATCATTGAGCCGATTGGTTGGTATTGCTTTTTCCGGATCAGCCAAAAACGCCCATTCCTCTGTTTCCGGCCAGTATTCTTCGATACCGCCTTCCCCGGCAAGAAGAAGTGAACCATCGTTCGTTGGCACAACACAAGCGACACGCCGGTCCAGGGATTCTGACAGATTGACTTGGGATACAGGATCGAAACAGTGGAGTTGTTTCTTTTCGATGTCCAGCCAATACAGACGCTGTTGGTCAGAATGCCAAAATGGGCCTTCCCCCAATTCCGCCTGAACATCGAGAACCAATTTCGCCTGGTAAACGATCATTTGAATCAATCTGTTATCGCAATTAATGATGGTTGAGCCATTGTTATCGACGACACGTCAATGATTGCCATGATATACCGTACAACGCCATGGACTTTGTATTGATCTCTGTGAACTTTGTGTTGAAATATTTAACACAAAGGCCACAAATTGAAATGTCAGTCAAATGGCGTTCGACAGTATAGTTTTTCATTCATCTTTTTCACTGGCAAAAATACGTTACAATGAAATGACAATCAAGCATAGTATGATGTTTACGTGACTGACAGAAAAAATGTCCGTGCCAAAATTGGTTTATATCAGAACATATCCCCCTTTGTATTCCATTTTCACGCTTTTTAACAATTATAGTATTTTATTCTATAAGGTGATAGTGAACAAACAAGCACCCCCATGAAATATGAAACAATCATAAGTAGTTTAATAAACAATACTTCCGCCGATTTGGATTCACTGTTTCAAAAAGCGGACGAAATTCGGAAAAATCATGTCGGCGATGAAATCCATCTGCGTGGTCTTATTGAAATTTCTAATATTTGCAGAAGAAATTGTCTCTATTGTGGTATTCGTGCAGAAAATAACAATATTCAGCGGTATCGATTATCTGAAAACGAAATATTATCAGCGGCAGCAAAGGCAATTGACTTTCGCTACGGAAGTGTCGTTCTTCAGTCAGGGGAAGACAATGGAATTGAAGCAAATTGGATTGCAACTCTTGTCAAAAAAATCAAAGAGTTGGAGCTTGCCGTAACCTTGAGTCTGGGTGAGCGCGACGATGAGGATTATCTTCTCTGGCGCGAAGCCGGGGCGGACCGATACCTTCTGCGGTTTGAAACGTCCAACCGTGCACTGTTCAACGTGATTCACCCGCCGCTTCTGAATCGGAAGCCGGTCGATAGAATGGAAATATTGCTCAAACTTCGGGACATGGGCTATGAAATCGGCAGCGGCGTGATGATCGGCATTCCGGGGCAAAGCTACGAAGATTTGGCACGTGACATTGAACTTTTTCGTACCGTGTCACTGGACATGATCGGTTGCGGGCCATACCTTCCCCACCCGCAAACACCCTTGGGAAACCCGGAAGCCCATGAAAAGTATGATCTTCCTGTCGTTGACGCGAAAGACCAGGTGCCTGCGACGGCGGAAATGGCGTTCAAGGTGATTGCCCTGGCGAGAATCGTCTGCCCGAACGCGAATATTCCCTGCACAACGGCGGTGGCAACGATTGACGCCAAAGAGGGACGCAGGCTCGGTCTGCAACGCGGTGCCAATGTGGTCATGCCAAACCTCACGCCGATCAAATATCGCAAAATGTATGAGATTTACCCGAACAAGGCGGCGATGTACTTAACGGCGGAACAAACGCAC
>WRMR01000359.1 GCA_009776995.1 Planctomycetaceae bacterium
TCTGCACTTCATTCTGCGAAATACCGAGATACTGCATCCGTATCGGATCGAGCCAGATACGCATACTGTAGTTCTTTTCCCCGAAGATCATGACCTGGCCGATGCCGTCGATGCGCGACAGGGTATCCTTGACGTTCCGACTGACGTAATTGTTCAGGAACAACGGCGTATGCTCGGGGTTGTCGCTGGAAAAGGCCAGTACGCCAAGAAAGTCAGCATCGCGTTTCATCACCATGAGGCCGTTCATCACCACTTCCGTGGGAAGCCGCGGCTCGGCCCGCTTGATGGCGTTGTTGACATTGACCAAAGCGATGTCCGGGTCGGTCGCCGGGTCGAAGATCAGCGACAGCACGTAGCTGCCGTCGTTCCCGGAGGTTGAGGAATAATAGAGCATCCCTTCGATGCCGTTGACCTGCTCTTCGATCGGAGCGGCCACCGTATTGGCAATATCCAGGGCACCGGCACCAGGATAAATGGTCCTGACCATGATCGTGGGCGGTGAAATTTCCGGGTACTCGGCCACAGGAAGGCTGAAATAGCATAACCCGCCGGCCAGCATGATGACAAGCGAAACCACCATGGCGAACTTGGGACGCCGGATGAAAAAAGCGGAAAACATTGGGGGAAAACTCCTGGTGTGTATTGATAATCACAGTAGCCGGAATGAAGCGTAGCGAAATGACGGGATGGCAAACGCAACTTCCGGGAACTTATGTCCCGTCAGGGACATGATATTGGTAGAAACGATTCTCCACGCATACTCTGCGTCCCGTGAGGGACGCAATCAAAACGTCTGACATTCTGACATATTGTGTGCCTAACGGTACACGGGATTGCTTTTCTATGTTTTTTCTACCAACATTTTGTCCCTGACGGGACAGTGAAGCATCTCAATTATTAATCTTTACATTACGGTTCAACAATTTCTTCGGACTGCTCTTCCGTTACCACGGCTTCCCGGGCTGGTTGTTCCGGCTGTGCCGATGGAACCATACCGGCAACGGGGACCGGAATAATCGGCTGGCCGGGCATCATGATCTTGTTCAAACCGCCGATGACCACCATTTCGCCCGGTGTCAGGCCGGAGGTGATGATCTGCTTGTCAGATACCTGCTGACCGGGTGTCACGGTACGTCGCTCGACCCGGAAGGTGTCTCCCATGACCGGTTTGCCGGCGTCATCGACGACCGATTGTCCCTTTGCATCCATCTTGGGGGCTTCACCATCTTTCTGAACGACGTAAACGAAGTGCGATGTGCCGTCGGTTTGGAGAGCCGAAACTTTGACCGCAGGTTTTGCCTCCTCGAATTTTTCGGACAGATTCACCCTCGTAAACCCGCCGGGGAACAATTTACCGCTTTTGTTTTCGCAGAGCAAATAGACCAAAATCTGGCCGCTGGTGCTTTCAACATAATTGTCGTAGAAGTCGATGTGGAATTCCTCTTCGCAGGGTGTACCGTTGGCATACAGGATTTCGATTTTCGCTTCTTTTTTCTCGCCGCTTGGGAGGAAATAGGTCGAAAATTCGCGTTCCGTCACGGGAAACGTCACCGAAATCGGGTCGAACTGCATGATTGTCGCCAGCACACCCGACGCTGGCGTCAGGTAGTTCCCTTTGCTGAACTGCTTGGCACCAATGCGTCCGCTGAGCGGGGCGTAAATTTTCGTGTAGCCCAAATCGGTTTGGGCCTGATCGAGTCGGGCTTTGGCTTCTTCCAGCCGGGCTTCGTGCAGATTGATGGTTCGCAGAGCTTCGTCGAGTTCCTGTTCCGTGGCCGACCTGCTGGGAACAAGTTGCGCGATTCGCTCGTGATTTCGCTTGGCCAGCGCGATTTCCGCTTCGATCTGCTTGATCACCGATTCCGCCATGCGAACGTTGATTTGGTAAATTGTGTCCTCAATTTCAAAGAGCAGATCGCCTTCCTGGACGAATTCGCCTTCCGTAAAGGCCACGTTCATCAAATAGCCGGACACGCGCGGAACGAGTTGCACGGTTTCCTTGGCGGCCACCGTACCGACTTTCGGAACCGGCTGTGTGTGGTCCAGCAGGCCAACAGCATCGACCGTGACAGGCATCGCAGGCATGGCTGGAGCACCGCCGCCACCTGCACCGCCACCGGGAGCACCTCCGCGACTTTGAGCCAAAGCTTCGCTCTTATCCGGCTTGGGCAACGACATGAAAACGATAAGCGCAACAAGAAGAAACAACGCCAAAAGCATCGTTTTTTTCGTTTTGCCAGGTGTGATGACCGTATTTTTTATCTGTGACATGTGGGTTCCTTAACAGTTTTTTTTTCATTTCAACGCCAACGCTAAATTGGCCTGGCAATTCGTCTTGCAATGTTCCGATTCGCCGGTTTCATTGTTAAACCCCTTAACAATGACTTGGTTTTACCATTCTTCCTCATTCAATCATAGTCACACAACCATTTCCTACAAGGTGTTAATACAGGAAAAATAATCAAATATTATCAATTGCAAAGTGTGATATTTGATACAATTGAAATGAGTTTGATACTCATAATTGTAAGCGATAAAACCGGAAATGGAGGACCAGGTGGAAGCGTTTCACGTGTATTCCGGGCGGATTTCCCGGTTACGTAAGGGTGTTTCATCATCATATTCCCTGAGTAACACGGGAAAACTCCCCACCCATGAACTTCGACCCTCCTTTGTTCAAACCTTTGTTCAAAAATTTTCCGCTTTTATTCATACATAACATATTATCAATAATAATGTTATATCACTTGTGACTTTGTGCTGATGACAGTTTGAGTTTGATATTTCATCGTTTTTTATCCAATTTGCCATAACTTGAAAAATAATAGTTTATTTACCGCGTCACCATCGACAATTACCGTGCCGAAAGTAGAATGACAGCGAAAAACGATATTTTTCCCTGAATCAATGGCCACACCGCTAGCACCACTGTTTTCCCATATGTCGGAACGAGTTTTGATCACAAGTTTTTCCAATCCGCAGGTCAAGGACGTGGTGCGGCTTCGAACCGGCAAACATCGCCGCCGGAAAGAGCATTTTCTCATTGACGGAGTACGGGAAATCTCTCGGGCAATCGTCTCAAAGATTGAAATAGTCAAAGTTTACATCGAGAAAGATTATTTTTCCCAAAAAACGAATCATACCCATTTCGAAAAAAACCGCCTCCGGGAACTGTTGCAGGAGCTTGACCGGCAGGGCTGTGTTTGGGAAGTGACGCACGAGATTTTCCTTAAAATGACGTTCGGCGAGCGTAACGAGGGTGTTATTGCCGTGGCGGAGTCACCCATTCGCGATTTGGACGATGTGGCACTGCCGGAAAAGCCTTTGATTTGTGTGCTGGAAGGAATTGAAAAGCCGGGCAATATCGGAGCGGTTTTCCGTAGTGCCGATGGTGCCGGACTGAACGCGGTCATCGTGGCCCAGCCGGAAACCGATCTGTTCAACCCCGGAACGGTTCGGGCAAGCCTCGGAACGGTTTTCCCGATGCAGTCGGCAGTGACATCAACCGATGATGTTTTGAAATGGCTCAGAAATCAAAACCTGCAAATCGTCGCCGCGAAATGCGACGGGGCGGTTCCGCATGACACGATTGATTTTACGCTGCCGACGGCCATCGTCATGGGTTGCGAATCGGCCGGTCTGACCGAACCGTGGAACGCTGCGGACATCCGCGCGGTCAAAATCCCGATGCTCGGCCTGGCCGACAGCCTCAATATTTCCAACGCCGCCGCCATTCTGTTTTACGAGGCAAGGCGTCAACGCAGTGCCATGTCAGCCGGGAGTGAAACGAAGTGAAGCAGCCCGATCATCGCCTGTTCGTCATCCGTCTCACGCCGCGCGGCCGCAGTGCGATTGCGTCATTGTTGCTTGCCGGACGGGATGCGCTCGCGACTCTTGTGCCTTGCCTTGCCTTTCCCAGTTCGGGACAAACGTCCGTTGCACAAGATGATTGTGCAAGCGACATTCCTGTTTTCGCATACTTTCTGTTGGGAAATTCCCGCGAGGAAATCGTCCTGCATTTTCGCCGTTGTGACATGATCGAGTTACATTGTCACGGTGGTGACACCGTTGTCAACGCGATTGAAACCGCTCTGATCAAGCGCGGTGCGGTGGCGCAAACATGGCAAGGCGGGTTGCTCGAAACGCAGGAACCCGCGTCATCCCCGAAGCATCTTACGCTTTGCGGGCCGCTTGACATGATCCAGCGGGAAGCATTGCAACTCCTGCCGTTGGCCGAAACGGAATGGACGGCCCAATTGCTGCTGGCGCAATATCACGGTGCCCTTTCCCGGCAAATCCAACACGTCCTAAATTTGCTTGATGGTGCGACAACCACCACCCATGACACGTCACCGGACCGTGCCGTGCAGGAAGCAACGGGCATTCTGGATTCGCTGCTCGCAACTTATGAATCGGGCAGGCATTTGACGATCCCGTTTCGTGTGGAGGTCATCGGCCCGGTCAACGTCGGCAAGAGCAGTCTGGTGAACGCCCTGGTCGGTTTCAACCGTTCGATCACATCGCAGGTCGCCGGAACAACGCGCGACACGGTTTCGGCCAAAACGGTCATTGCCGGTTGGCCGATCATGTTGATCGACACGGCGGGCATTCGTGAAACATTGAATCCCGTCGAACAGGAAGGTATTGCGCGCATGAAGGCGGTCATGGCCGACTCCGACCTTCTCCTGTTGGTTACCGAAGCTTGCGAAACACAGACCGGTCAACTTCCACAAACCATGACCATCCCGGAAACAACGCCGGTGGTTCATGTCGTCAACAAAATTGACCTTGCCGAACAACAGGCGTCATGGCATTTCCGTGATTTGCCGGACACGGTTCCTGTTTCAGCACGGACGGGTGCCGGGCTCGATCAACTGACCGAAATGATGATGCACAAACTGCACCAATCCAGTGATCTCGCCCGCGATGACGTTGCCCCGTCCCAGACGGCACTGGTTTTTACGGAACGCCAGTATTCCCAACTGACGTCCGTCAGGCAATTGCTGAATCGCGGCGAAACCGCATCGGCAATTCCATTGTTGCGACGGAATTGCTTTGGACTCACGCCAAAATAAGCAGTTCGATCCATCAGAGCCGCGACGGTAACGGAGCGGTCATTCCGATCAATGACTCTCGTGGCTCTGATGGAAATGTTCACAATTTTTTGTGACACCCCACCCCGGCTCAAAAATCGCCACCGACTTGAAAGCCGCCGTGCGGCGGTATAAAATTTGGAAACATGGGGGTTGCTTCATTTCACCTGGAAATTCGGGCAGTTCCCGGCGTGTATAGGTAACCTGAATCACTGACTAACGAATACTGAAAGGACAACCCATGAAACGACGTGATTTTTTGAAAAGTTCGCTGTTGACAACCGGCATGTTGGGACTTGGC
>WRMR01000360.1 GCA_009776995.1 Planctomycetaceae bacterium
AACTCCTCACTTCTAACTACTGGTGCTGGTACTGATACTTTCGATGGCCGACATGGATTTTTGCATTTGGGCCAGTGCGGTTTCCATCGCGATGAAACTCTTGTACAGACGCAACCGTTTGGCGTCGAGGCGTGCCTGGAGAAATTCCTCCTGCTTGTAGGCGGCTTCGATTTTCGACTGGAGCGATTCGTACTTGTAGCCAAGCGAACCGCCGGCCACGGACGTGTAACGTTCGGCCATGGCGTCATATTTGGCCGCGAAGCCGGTCTGCGTTTCCACCGGGTTGCCGTCCTTGTCGTGGTCGGTGACCGTGGTTTTGATGAAAAATTCGCGGATGCCGTTCGGGTTATCCTTGTACAATTGGTCGAAGGTCTCCTCGTCGAACTCAAGCAGCCGTGTATCGGGGTCAATCTTAATGCCAAGCTGCATGAGCGATTCGACGCCGCCGGAGTTGGGAAATCGTTCGGTGAGCATACCCGTCAGGTCGCGGTACAGATTCCGCGCCGTCGAATCGGTGAACAACACCCCGTAATCTTCATTCTCAGGATCGGAATAGGTTGACTCCAGCAGCACTTCGAGAAACTTGTTGATGTTCTCGACGTAAGACTTGAGACTCGTCTTGATCTCCAGACTGGAACTCTCCGTCGAAACGGTGACCGGTGTGGTGCCGCTTCCCTTGACTTCGATGTTGATGTTGGGCACCGCGTTGACAAAGATGTTCGCGCTTGAAGTCAGCATGACGCTGCTTTGGGCATTCATGTCGCCGTAAACGACCACCGCGTCGCGGGCTTCGTTCATGATGTCCTGTGTCAGGCCGAGTGCCGACAGGTCGAGCGTCAGTTTCGCCGCTTCACCGGTGCGTCCGCCGTTGACCATCAGGCGGTATGGCGTCGAGGTGCCGTCGTTGAAAATGCTTGCTTCAATGCCCATCCCCATGCTGTTGAGCTTTTCAACGATGGTTGTCAGCGAGTCGTTTTCGGTCACCGCGAGATTGTAGGTCATCGACCCGTCAATCACGTAACGGATGTTGCCGCTGCCGTAAATATTCCGCTGTTCCGCCGGTTGCAGAAAGTGCAGGTCGGCGGCCATCGTCGAATAGCTGTCACCTTCGTAAATGGCCAAGACGCCCGTTCCACCGGCGTTGTCGATGATGCGGATGCCGTCACCCGCCGGATTGATCTCGGCCACGACCGACGCGCCGCCGTTGCTCGAAATGGCACGAATCAGGTCGCCGACCGTAACAATTTCGTCCGACATGGCAATGGTGCCCCGGTTCCCACGGCTGTCAACGATAGTGATGGAACCCAGTGCATCGATGCCTTTGCCACCGTTCAGGTCGGACAGCAAGGTCTGCGCGGAAACCACTTGCAGGTTCAAATCCTGCGAAACGCGGCTCGCGTAATTTGTACTTGATGTAGAGGTCAGCTTCATTTTTGAGGCCAAATCGCCCGTGACATCCTCAAAAACGATGCTTGTGCCGTAACCGTTCGAGGTGTCCTTGATTTCCAGTCCCGTTTTGGCACTGTTCAACTGCACTTTCAGACCGATCTCTTCCTCTTCCAGTTTGCCGTTGATCAGCTTCATGTATTCATCGAGCGTCTCCAGTTTGGCCACGTCTTCGACGCTGAATGTCAAGGTTGCACTCTCGCCGGAAAGGTCTCTGACGTTGAGTTCGAGTTCCGTTGCGCTGCCCGGTGCGGTAAAGCCGATTCCCGCTCCGCCGTCGAGACTGCTCAACAGCACCGAGCCGAGACTGCTCATGATGCGTCCGCCGGAAATTTCAGCGTTGTTGGAAGTCACTCCGGTCGCCGCCAATGACGGCACCAATCCCAAAGACACCAGCGACGATGAGCCGTTCAATGCCTTGATGCCGAATTGGGCCTTATTCGGGTTAATTGTGATCGTTGTCCCGGGATTGTCCGGGTCATCATCGTCATAAGGTTCCTGGTAGGTCAAATCCTTCCAGACAAGCCGCTGGCCGTCGTCGGAAATGGTGATCTCGATTTTTCCCTTGAGCGCGTCATTTTGCGTGATTGTTCGTATCAGATCGCCGACGGTGATTTCGTCCTTATGATGCGCCGCTGTGTCGATGACGGCCTTTCCGTCTGCGTCATATACGGTGTTGCCGTTTTCGTCCTTTTTCAACGTCGCCGAAACATATTCCGCAAAATCAATGGCCGCCGTGGTGCCGTCAGCCAAAGTGATTTCCAAATCGGACGAAAACGAATTGCTGAGAAAACCGTTCCCGTCGTGCAATGCCGCGAGGTCGAGATTCAATCCCAGCCGGACGATTTGTGTCCCGGTGACCGATTGCTCGTCGGTATTGATTCCCACCAGTCCGAGTGACGCGGCGGTTGATCCGCCAGCCACTTCCTGCACGGTAAGTCTGCCGTCGGTTTGCCCGGAAAGATCAGTCAGCCGGATGCGGTCGCCGTCAATTTCCGCCCGAACGCTGATGTCCGTGTTGTTGTTGATCGCGTCGAGGACGTCTTTCATTGTCGTTGCGCCACGCAAATCAATCGTCGCCTTGCCGCCGCTCATATCGGTGATGCGGATTTGGCCGCGAGAAAAACCTTCGCCACCATTGAGGTGCCGCAGTTCGAAATTCGTTTCAAGATTGCGTCCGTAACGAGCCGTGATATTGCCCGTGATGCCCAAGGGTTCGGTGGCACTTTTGACGCCGGAACTGAGAATCTGGTGCGATGACGCCGTGCGGATGGGCGTAAACGTATGCGTTCCCGCCGGGGGATTGCCGTTCCGCGCAACGGCAAGCAAACTCTCGTTGCTACTCACAACATCAAGGCGACTGAAAACCGAAGCCTTCGACAGGTTCCGGATCATAAAGTTCGCCGTACTGAACAGCGAGGTCAACTGTGAGATGTAAGTCTGTTGCAACAAAAACTTTTCGTTGCGCGCTTGCAGATTTTTGAGCGTACCGGATTCAAGTGCGATCAGTTTATCGACCGTCCCTTGAATATCCATGCCGGAAATCAAACCAATACCGAGTTGTAAACTGCCCATAATATTTTCGCCTTTTCCGGCTGACTGCGATTTCGACAAGTGTGACTGTAACAGTGTACAGAATATCATTTGTCTTATCGTCTTTTGTCCGGCGTTTCTTGATTTTCAAGAGAAAACATGCGGTTTGCGCAAGATTTCATGCTTTACCCGAAAAAAATAGCTTATTTTCTGCATGATGATAGAAATTTTGTGATATTTGACACAAAATCAGGTCAATGCACAAATCCCTGTGGCGATATTTGACGTGAGACGCCATTGTGATCACGAAGCCATTGCCCCGGTTCGGCGACGAATACCCCGATGTCGGTCAGCGGCACACCCATCGTCGGCATGAGCGGCTGGGTTGCGAGCAACCGTTCGGCTTCTTCCGGCGGCACGGCCAGCAACAACTCGAAATCTTCGCCGTCGTACAAAGCATGTTCCAGCGGCGACTTGGTGCCCTGTGTTTCGCTTTGTTGCTCAACCAACTGTTTTGCGTCGTCGGAAATCGGGACATGGTGTGCGTCAATGATCGCTCCCACCTTGCTCTCGGCGGCAAGTCGTGCCAGGTCAAGCGAAAGTCCGTCGCTGACATCGATGGCCGCGTTGATCCGGTGATGCCCGTTAAGGTACAACGCCTCGTTGATACGCGGCTCGAAAAGGAATTGACGCCGCAAAATACTGCCGCCAAGTGTGCCCGTGACAAGAATACGGTCGCCGGGTTTTGCGCCGCTGCGTTTGAACGGACCGTGTTCCGTGACGCGGCCGATGGCCATGACCGAAATGACCAGTCCGCCGTCCCAGGTGTTGGTGTCCCCGCCAATCAGCGCGACGTTGTACTTTTGCAAAAGCGGCGTCATGCCTTCCAGTAGTTGCGGGGCAAGCGTTTTCGCACACTCTTTCGGTAATGCCACAGCGACGAGTGCCGCAACCGGTTGCGCCGCCATCGCGGCCAAGTCGCTCAAATTGACGGCCAACGCTTTGCGGCCAATCCATTGCGGCGCGACCTCGTCCAGCAGAAAATCGACGCCCTCGGTGAGCAAATCGACCGTCAGCACTGTCTCCAACCGCCGCGTGTCAAGAATCGCCGCGTCGTCCCCAATGCCAAGCCGCACCAGTTCGTTGGTTGGCACACCCTGTCGCAATTGTTCGATAAACTCAAGTTCCATGTTGTGGTCAGTATTATTTCGTTTTTCGCAAAGACCGCTGAGATCGCGGAGATGTCCGTTCACCGCGCCATGTGTGCAGTGCATCAAAACGCGTGTGGTAACTACGCCAGTGGATCAATCACCGTGTAACCGAAATCGTGCCAGCAAAGAAACCGACCATTACCAAGGCCAGTAATCCAACCAGAAACCGGCCCCGAAAGTTCTTCTACATCATTGGTTTGTCGATCCCACCAGAAAAACTTTTCACTATCAGGTTCGGGACGATAGGTATCCGGTTGATAAAAAATGATTTCATTTTCACCAATGGGCGAAAGAGCGGTCGCAAAATGTACTCGTTCTGGAATCGCCGAGAAACTCAAATTGAAGTCATCAAGTCGCAGTTCGGTCAGTTGAGACTTAAAATAATGTGAGAAAAACAGAATGGAGTCCGTTCCATTTTTGCATAGGGGCAAGCGATCAATAATCAAGGCATTTTCGGAAATGTCGCCTTTGTCGATCAGATCGTTAAATCCCCAAAGTTGTTTCCCGTCGTGGGAAAAGACAGCCACCCCGCTACCACTCGGTGGCTTACTTCCAATAATTCCTACTTCGTGATACATGATGGCAATTCTGTTTCTGTCTGGAAAAATCAAAATATCTTCGATGGCGTCACCGAGAAAAAAACAATTGAGTTCTTGCCCGTCAAGATCGAAAACACGTCCGTTGTTCTCACCTCTTGTCCTGGCATTTACAACGAGAAAACGGTTGGGGTCCAACCGCCGGATCATTGGGTAACGAAATTCCAAAGGTGGCCGATGACGCACACGTTTCAGCATTGCTTTGAAATCATGCGCAATTACAAGGCCGGTTTCCGTCAAGGCGATAAACTGCCCGTTCCCGTCAGCGTCAAGAGTCTTGATTTTGTCCCCGTTGATTTCAAATGTAAAATCGGTTTGTTGCATAGGGTCTGGTCCGTTTTTACTAAGGTTGAATTGTTCATGATTATACCACATGGTTTGAGAACAATTAGGCGATCTTGTCATAACCGTCCCGCCTTCCCGGTTCCAGGAACCGGGCTAAACATCTTTGTGGTCTCGCGGTGAAAAATGACTGCAAATTTCCTTTGGCGATGCGCACGAAAAGCGATTAATCCAGACGGGCGATCTCGTCCAAAGAAAGTCCTGTGGTTTTGGCAATCAATATGGGATCGAGCCCTTCTTTTTTCAGATTTCG
>WRMR01000361.1 GCA_009776995.1 Planctomycetaceae bacterium
ATGGTGCGTTTTTCGCTATTCGAACGCTCCGTTACCGTCGCGGCTCTGATAGAACGAACTTCCTATTTTTGCGGACTGTTGACGGCTTTCTTTTTGGGCAGAATCATCCAACAGAAAACATACACAACCAGATACACAGGCAAAAACGCAACCGCGCCGGAGACAAAGGAACCGAGGACGAGGGTGTTGTTCATGTCCGTCCAGGCAAAGAGCGGGTATTGAATCAGCGTCGCTTCAAGGTCGAGGACTGCCGGTTTCGCGAGCAGTCTGGCACCCAGCGGGTCGGCGATGGCGTCGAACCGCGACGTGGCCAGCGAAACCAGTGCCGCCGCCAGAATACCGAAGCCCAAATTACAGCGCAACAGGAACAAAGCCGCGACCAGCACCAGCGCAATCAGGTTCGCTTTCGGCACGAGGCCGAGCATTACGCCCAACGCAACACCCAGCGCGACATGATGTGGTTTCGTTTCCTTCAAAAACAGACCGACAATCCCACCGATCCCGGCCCAGATGAGTTCGAGCATGGTTTTTCTCCATTGGATAATATGATTCATTTTACAGAAAACAAATCAATATGGCCATTTTACGCAATTTTTCCTTGCAAAGTCAACATCAATTTTCGGAATCAACCGTTTTGTGAGTTGATTTTCCCGTAACTGAACCTAAAATAGTCTATGCAGAATGTCAATTCGGTTAATCGTTCAATATTCACTGTGAAATCGAACGCCAACCGGCAAAGTCAAAAACTCGGAAAAAGGATGAAAAACCATGGCTGAAATTCGTGGTGTTTACGTTTGTGAAAAATGTGGCAATATTGTTGAGGTGCTGGCAGGCGGTGCCGGAATTTTGGCTTGTTGCGGTTCCGCAATGGTTCAACAGAAGGAAAACACGGTTGACGCTGCCGTGGAAAAACACATCCCGGTCGTCACGGTCGAGGGCAACAAGATGACCGTCCAGGTTGGCAGCACGTTGCATCCGATGACAGCCGACCATTGGATCGAGTGGATCGAGGTCTTTGAAGACAACAAGCTGAAACGTGCCGTTCTCAAACCCGGTGACGAGCCAAAAGCGGAATTTTGCACAAACGGCGGCGATTACACAGTTAGGGCATACTGCAATTTGCACGGGCTGTGGAAAAATCAAGAATAAGGCTCTTGCCAATACGCAACAGTACCCGCCAAACATACAAATGCGGCTTTCCAATGCCAGCCGGGAATGTAAGTGACCGGTTCTCAAAAAACCCGTCGCTTACGCTTCGGGTTGCTGTCAGGAAACCACAAAATAGAAGTTTGGCGGGGTACTCCACCCATACTTGCCGATTTGTCGAAAACCACACTTGACAGGCAAGCGGTTTGAGACTATGATTTTGTCAGTCCGTAATGATTCTGGTTTCCAGACACTCGGATGAGTGTAAAATGATACTCGATACGTATATCATTCGTTTATTGGTGGGTCAATATTGACCCTGTGTGACAACAAAAGCATCGACAAATCACCTTATGATTTCTTAACCTGTTTGAGGTTCTTCGTTTCCAATCTTTCGGCCTTTCCTTCATTTCTATGGAACGGCTGTCTTGATTAACCTGGAAACAGGCTCTTTTTCATGGATTTCGTCGATTGCCATTGGACTTTATGCTTCGTGAGCATCTTCAGGTTTGATGCCATTCATCAATAACCTGAAACTCATCAAACTTGCGGTGTGGTGTTTTACTCCAAAAAATCGGGTCATATTCGGCATGGGATTGCAGATTATTGATCGTATTTTCGCTAAACAGCCATTCTTAGATAACTTACGCAAACATTTTTTCGTGAAAAACATGGGTTCAACGGATTGTGAAAGAATTTGTGTGATTTTCGGAGAAAAAATTGCGTAAATGACGCCGAACAGGCCTGATTTTAAGATTTCTATTTCAAAAATTTTTCAACACAACAATTCAAGGTGTTTCATGGCAAGAAGAGAATCAGGCGGTAACGGTCGGCGACCGAACAGGGACAATCGTGGTGGTTCCCGTCCCGCACCATCTCAAAGAGGCATTTCTCGCCCCGGTAAAGTGACTTCAGCCCGTCCCGGCCCCAAACCCATTGCCCCGCGTCGTCCGGTGGTCATGGAAACCGATGCTGACGGCAATATCGATTACGACGCGCTCTACCCCGGTGAAGGGGCTCTTGAGTTGCACCCAAATGGTTACGGATTCCTGCGCGATCCCAACTTCAATTACGCCCGGCAACTC
This sequence comes from Planctomycetaceae bacterium, assembly GCA_009776995.1. Classification (GTDB taxonomy): domain Bacteria; phylum Planctomycetota; class Planctomycetia; order Pirellulales; family Thermoguttaceae; genus WRMR01. Next base: position 2,232 of record WRMR01000361.1, read on the forward strand.
TCCGATCCCTTTGTGCCGGGCAGCATGATCGAAAAACTCGCTCTTCGCGAGGGCGTTCTGGTTCGCGGCCTTGTTCAGCCCGGTCGCAAAGGCACCGGCCCACGTCTCCGCGAAATACACGACGTCGATGGTATGGACCCGGAAGAGTATGTTCATGTCAAAAATTTCGACGAATTGACGCCGATCAGCCCGGAAGAGTGGATTCGGCTGGAAACCTCGCAGACAACCATGACCACACGCGTCATGGACTTGCTTACGCCGCTCGGTCGCGGACAGCGTGCCCTGATTGTCGCACCGCCGCGCTCGGGCAAAACGATCCTGTTGCACGACATTGCCAAGTCGGTTCGCACAAACTACAAGGACGTCAAGGTCATCGTGTTGCTCATCGATGAACGGCCGGAAGAAGTGACGGACTTCAAACGTTACGTTGACGCCGAAGTCGTGGCCAGCAGCCTCGACTGTGAAATTGAAAGCCATGTCCGTCTGGCGCAACTGGTCGTCGAACGTTGCAAACGACTGGCCGAAATGGGACAGGACGTCTTCCTGTTGCTCGATTCGATTACGCGGCTGGCCCGGGCGTTCAACAAATGGGTCGGCAACACCGGCCGCACGATGACAGGTGGCGTTGACATCAAGGCGATGGATATTCCGAAAAAACTGTTCGCCACGGCACGGTTGTTCGAGGAAGGCGGCTCGCTGACCATTGCCGGCACGGCGTTGATCGAAACGGGAAGTCGCATGGACGACCTGATTTTTCAGGAATTCAAAGGCACCGGCAACATGGAACTCGTACTCGACCGCCGACTGGCCGACCGCCGTATCTGGCCCGCGATCGATATCACGCAGTCTGGCACCCGGCGCGAGGAAAAACTGTTCCCGTCCGAAATGCTCAAGGGCGTTACGTTGCTCCGGCGCGTGTTGGCCCAAATGAATCCCATCGAAGCGATGGAAGAACTGACTGGCAAACTCGGCCGTTATCCGACCAACGCCGAATTTATTTTCTCGTTCATCGAACGCAGTTCAAAATATTGAACACAAAACGCGATGACGGGATGCATGTGATTTTCCGCTCACGAATCAGGGCATCAGGAAAGTCCGGTTGCTTCACTTCGTTGCACACCCGATTGCCGTTTGCACAATTCACCCTGAAGAGGTCATCACACCATGAAACGTCGGGATTTTTTATATTCCCTTCCGGGAGCCGTAGCCGGTCTTTCGGTGGGAATACCTGTTGTATTCGCGGAAATTCCAACGGGTGACACTGGAATCCGTATTGACCAGCCTTTTCACGGGGCCGTGTTGCATCGTCGATCAGCCGCCCCCGTGTTCGGTGTTGTTGAGGACTCGGACGGCAAACCAATTACCTTGCGAATCAAAGTCTCCGGTGAAGCCCCGGTGGACAGTCCCGTGACAGTCAACGGGGTTGAGTGCCGCCGAAACGGGAAAAATTTTGAGGCGGAAATCGAACTCCGTCAAAAAACGAACAGAATCGTTGTCAAATCACAATCTTCGTCGGGCGAAGTCCGTGAGTCCCAAGCGACTGTGCTTTGGCTCAAAAATTCCTTTCCCCGATACCGCTTTACGGTTGACGACACGATCTTTTGCCTGCGGGAAATCCATCGCAACGGTTACAAGAGTCTTTTCGACGACGATTTTCTTGGAAACCTTCGGAAACTCCACCGCAAGTACGGCACGAAGTTCGCTTTGAATTTGTTTTATGAAACGTCCGGGGACAAGGATTATCTCACTGTGGAACGGGAGCATTTCGATCTCTCGGACTTTTCGGACCGGTACAAATCCGAATGGCAGGACAATGCCGATTGGTTGCGGCTGTTGTTCCACGCGAAGCGGGAGCATCCCGGTGAGCCGTACAAAGACGCTTCGGCAGACACGTTGATCGGCGATTTTGTCGAACTGGAACGCGAAGTCAAACGTTTTGCCGGTGAAGAAACTTATCTTCCGGCAACGGTGATCCACTTCGGCACCATCCGGCCGGAAACGTACAAGCCTCTTGCCGCACACGGCGTCACGGCACTCAGCGGCTATTTTATCAAGCGTCAGGACGGAAGCCACTATGTCAATTATCAGATGGACGCTCCCCGGAGCGACTATCTGAGCGAACACGATTTTCTCCTCGACGTTGACAGCGGCATTGTCTTTTCCAGGATGGCAATGGTTCTCAATCTCGTACCACTGCAAGACGTCGTGCCGACACTTGAAAAGACGATTGCCGACCCGAACACGGCGGAATTTATCGATCTGATGACGCACGAACAATACTTTTGGCCCTTTTACAAGAACTACATCCCGGACCATTGGGACCGCCTCGATCGGGCGTTTGCCTTCCTCACCGACCGGGGTTACAAGCCGGTTTTCTTGAACGATCCGCCGCTGGGTCTTGATGAGAACTTATGAGCCGGACAAGCATCGCGTGAACTTTTCCATCGGCACAAGGCATCGGTTGCCATTCGTTCAAAACACGACGGTGATTTGTGTGCCTTTCGGGTTGCCCTGATGGCGGATCAAAAGTGTACGTGAGGCTTCGTCCCACTGCCAGGCATCCGACATTTCGCCGTCAATCCGTACCGCCGATGGTTTCGCGTCGAGCAAAATCCGAACGGCGTTGGCAATGCGGGTCGGCGTTTCGAGTTGAAATTGCACTCCACCATCTGCGACATTCCAGTTTTCAATGCGTCCCGAAGCGGCCAGTGCGGCGGGAGCTGTCGCGGCGATATGGTCCATGTCGATCAACCAGAAATGCTGATCGGGAGCAAGCCGCACTTCGTTTTTGACGGCCAGGTCCGGCTCGAACAGATCGATGAAACGCCCCTTGAGAACAAGCGGTACATCGCTGACCGACTCACGCAAAACCGCTCCGATAAGATACGGTCCGCGACGCAACAGAAAGTGGTTCCGCTCGGCAAATTCCAGTCCCGCTTCGGTACAAGCAGCCCGGATCAATGCGCGGTAATCATCGCTCTGTTGTTTTCCCCGTGTGTAATACGCCGGGTGTTTCCTCTGCACGAACAACTTGCCGTTGCCCACGTCGAAAACGCCTTCGCCCGGGTTCGGGGCGACGCCAAGCGACTCGAACAGGTGTTCTGACGGCGAGGAATAGGATTTGATTGCCTG
>WRMR01000362.1 GCA_009776995.1 Planctomycetaceae bacterium
TGACCAAAAGTTTGAATAGTTACAGAAATCTTAACATATTGACATTCATTTGTATATGTGTGTCAATAGTTATTTTGGCGAGACGTCTAATAATAATCGGTGTCCATGCCGAGGTCGGTTTTCAGTTCCTCGAAGCGTCGAATGTAAGCGTCTTTTGACGAATGCACGTGTTCCGCTTCGGTCAGGAACCGCATCCGGTCTTCGCATGGTACGCTGTGATGGGCGAAAATCGCTTCGTACTCGCCCAGGTCTTCGCCATAAATGATAAGCAACTTGTGTTCGTCGAGTTGCACTTCTTGCGGGATGGACGGGTTGAGGACTGCGATGCCTGTGCAACCGTCATTGGTCAGCAGGTCTTCAAAATCGTACAGAATACTCTTGAGTACCGGGATGTCGATATGTTCGCGGTATAAGTCGGTGTGTCCGGTGTTGTCACGCTGATGACTTGTCTCAAGCACGACATCGACCACAGGGCCGAGCGGATCGAGCATTTCCAGAAACGTTTCAAAAAGTCGTTCGCGCGAGACGGCCCCCATCAAAACCGGAACGGACGCGCCGCTTTGTTCGTCATGGTACTGGTCGTGCCGATAACCTTCCTGCGGCATGACTTTCAAGTCGAACGACGGACGGAGCGCATCGGTCAGGCTGAAATCGCCGTAACGCGAAACGTCGAGATGGGCTTCCAGTTCCTGTTTCGGCACATGCTCAAAGCTGTTGGAGACCGACGTATCGGTCATGCCGTAAGGAATGCTCCCTTCACGAAATACTGTATTGAAAAATTGTTTCAGAAATCCCATGTGTTTTCTGTTCTCAAAAAAGGGCATGAAACATCAATCGCTCGAAACGCCCGGTGAAGGTTGTATATGCCCACCATTTTTGACAACAAATAGATTCATGTACTAATATAAATCTTTCTGTATCTTTTATATATTAGGTCACAGCAGGTCAAAACAGAAAGATTGCGTAAAAAAAACAGAAAAATCATTACAGGATTGTTATGTCAAGACTCCTCGCAGAGTTGAAAACACTCAACCATTCGCTATAATATTGTATTCATTATCATTATGCGCAACACGATCTAATGCACATTATTCAATGCCTGTACCAATTCCTCTTGAGTACGCACTTTCTTTCGTCAAACGTTGTTTTGATCGTTGGCATCATAGCACTTTGAGGTACAAAATGATGATTGCTTCGTTTTTTTCGCTTGCGATTCTTGGAGGAATGCTTTCGGGCTACGCTGTGTTTGTCGAGCCGCGCAACATTATGATTGCAGAATATGAGATCATGTCGGACAACCTCCCGGATGCGTTTGACGGCAAACGAATCGCCTTGATCACCGACATCCATCACGGGAGTCGGGGGTCGTTTAACCTGCTCAATCAGATTGTCAGATTGACCAAAGAGCAATCGCCTGATCTGATCCTGCTGGGCGGTGACTACGCTCGCGAACGTCCGCAGTTGCTCGTTGATTGTTTCACAAAATTGTCCGAACTCAAAGCTCCTTTAGGCGTTTATGCCGTGCTGGGCAATCATGATGACTGGAACATGCCGCTGATGCGCACAACCATTCACGACGCGGGAATTGAACTGCTTCACAACAACGCCGTCTGGCTCGAAGAGAAAGGTGAGCGAATACTCTTGGTGGGCGTCAAAGACCTCTGGTGCGGTCAAGCAACATTGGCCGGAATGCGGAAGGAACTTGCAGAAAGTGATTTTACCGTGCTACTCTCGCATAATCCGGACTATTACGACAGTGTGTCCACAAACGACCGGAAAAACGTTGATTTGATGTTGTCCGGCCACACGCACGGGGGTCAGATTACCGTATTCGGTTTCTATGCGCCTGTCAGAACGGCAAAAGCGAAATACACGACAGGACTCGTCAAACCGGACGCTAGCTGGACGACTATCATCATCTCCAACGGCCTTGGAACCGGGGGGCTGCCAATCCGTTTTTTTGCACGCCCGCAAATCGTTTTCGTGACGTTGAAAAAAACATCCTGATTCGGCGTTTTCGGCTTCGTCAAAGGAGCAACACAGCATCATCTTCACCGATTTCATTGACGTCCTGCGAGGCCAACCGAACGGCGCAATTCTTCCGGCAGTTTTTGGTCGGAATGCGGCATGATGTCGTCCAATTCGATGGCGCGTTTCGCGTTTTCATGTCGCAATTCCGTCTCACCGGACAGGTTGTAACACACTGCGAGCCAGGCATAGGAAAGCGAATGGTTCGGGTATCGGGTGGCTGCCAATTGGAACATGGCAATGGCCAAATCCAGGGAACCACGGTTTTTTGACTTTTCGAAATCTTCGAGGAATATCATTCCGAGATTCTGGTAATTGGACGCGGACAGAGGTGACGATCTCACCGCGTTAGCCAATGCGTGCGCAGTTGTGCCGTTGAGTGTCACGCGGCTGAGCTCGTGCGTGATGCCGGCTCTGAGCAATTGTTTGTCAATCATTGTTTGCCAATCGGACGTGTCGGGACGTTTTTGGGTCAAGCCGGGAAACTCCCGTTGTTCGAGCAGGTAAGCAGCACAGAGATCGCACCACACGCGCGTGCGGTACGGGTCTTCCCTGACGACTTTTTCCCATTCGGTAATCCGCTTGTCGAGGAACATCCCTTGCGACGGGTTCGCTTCCATGTTGCGCAGCAACGTATTGGCCCGCAGGTTCGCCAGCCAGGCCGTCGGATAAAGCACAATCACCAATGCAAGGAAGCATAGCGCAACGAAGATTTCAGGCTTCAGAATTCGGGCTTCGGGAGCCGGGGACTGAAGTTCCCGGTTCTTTGGGTTCTCAGATGGAGGCAAAGTGGCCACGCCGTGACCGCCGCCTGAAGCCTGATTGAAACAAAGCACCAACAGAAACCAGAACGTCACGTTGACGTGTGGAAACGCGATACCGCCGGATGCAAGCAGCGCAACGGTCAATACGGCAAGGCAGAACGGGGCAAGTGTCTTGAGCGGCAGAGCGGTTTGGCCAATGATCGGCAGGAGCAGGAAAAATCCGGTTAAAAACCCAAGCAGCGCAAAACATGTCAGATCAAACGAGAGCGAAACGTAGTTCGTCAAAGAATAAAAAAACGCTGCAACGATTCCGGCAAGGCCACCAGTGAGAAACGGTTGATAGGCTTGCCAACACTTGAAAAAACCGCCTGATTCGGGTGATGCTTCCTCCGGTTTTGAAATGAAGGCATAACAAATCGCGGCAACCAACAACACGACAAAGCAAATCAGTGGCGGCAACCCCGCATTGGTTGCGATTTCAAAAAACAGGTTGTGCGGATCGGCGATGGTCTCGCTGGCTGTCGGCAATTTGTACTGCGTGTAATACTCGCGAAAATTGCCGATTCCGCAACCGGTGAGCGGGTGATCAACAATCAGTTGCAAACTCGACTGCCAGTATTGAATGCGATAACCGAACGATTTCGTTGCCGTCAAAAGCAGAGTGCGATCAAGTCCGCCTGTTGCGAGACCAAGTCCCAAGCTTGCGGCGATGACAAGGCATACGGCCATGGCACCGCCAAACAAAGTTCGTGGATTCCGCACTTTGCCGGCAAGCATGGAACCGAACAGGCAGGCGATTCCGAACAGCGTTGCGAGAATCCCCGAACGGCTGTTGGTCATCATCAAAATGAAGCCGACAAATGCGATTAACAATGTCACAATGGCAATCCGCATTGACAGATTGCCGGTCATTCCAGATAGGTTGCCGATCTCCGAGTGGCAACACAGTCGCCTTCCCATCAGTGCCACACCACACAAAAACACGCACCAGGGTGCCAATACAGCGGCCAGCGAATTGGTCAGGCTGTATGTTCCAAGCGGTTCAATGCTATCGACGCGGTTTTTGTACAGTTCCTGTTCGCCGGGAGTTTGTGCGTCCTGGTTTGCCGTCAAAGCCTTTTCGTGCTCGGCATAATACTCTTGCCGCGTTTTGGGGCCGACATAAAAGTAATGATAATACGCCGCCGACGATTCGCCGATGATTGCCGCGACAAACAGCAGCAACATGCCGCGAATCATGCGACGATCGTTCAATAGCAAACGCCAGGTCACGAACATTGCGGCAAACCCGCCCCAATGGGCAAGCATCGTCAACATCGCGCGTGGCGAACCGTTGCCCGAACACCAAACAACGACAAACGAAACGAACACCCATCCGAAAAAGACTGCTGCCGTGACGTCAAACCACCGGAATCGCAATCGCCCGGTGAGTGGTTGTCCACTTTGTTGGTCAAAGCAAAACGGCATGTTGCGATACCATCGGACGAACAGCAACACGGTGGCTAGAAGGGACCAGATCAGCGCGACGAGAATATTGTCGCCTTCAAAAGTCAGACCGTCACCGTTCAGAATCAGCGTTGCCGCAGTGAGAGCGGCAACCACCCCGATCAACCAGTTTTGCGTTCGACCGAGTCCGAGCGATGCCAACAGGTCTCGTTGTTCCGTTTTTTCCGGGAAGGTTAGTTGTGATACGTTGACACCACGAACGTCCGATGTGCCTGATTTGACGCGGCGGTCATGTTTGTTGTCGGGTTTTCGTGATCGTGCGGACATGACTGCCTCCGGTAGGGCTGGAACGCTGTGACCGTAATCAGTGCCGCGACGGTGACAGAGCGGTCGAATTGGAAAAACCGTTCCTTAAGAGGCCGTCCGGTTATTTGAGTCGTTTATCAATGATAGTAAAAAAATGGTCTGGCGTTATTTTGGACGATTGAGTAAAGTTCGTTGATACCCAATCACTTTTCCCAACTCGCCAACGCACAACCATTTTCCATGTTACTCACCATTTCCGGGCCACGCAAGTCCCCGAATGCAAATTGTCTGCGGTTTCACACGTCAGACGATTTGTTTCACCCGCCTGATGATCAATCCGACGATTGGAAAAAAATCAACCAACAAATTTCGTAACCGTTCACGGTCATTTTTCACCACGAAGAACACGAAGGGCCACGAAAGGATTTCAAGGCAGGACGTTCTGATCGTGACCGTCCCAGGAATTGTCAAAAACCTTTATTTCATCGAATCGTTTTTTTTTCAAAATATGACCTGTCCCATTGACAATCAAACACGGATTCGGCGGTCACGGCGTGACCACCCTGCCTTCGTGAAAAAATCGGATTTGACTTGGTTTTGCCAAAAAACCGTGTAAAATAAATAAGAGGTGATGGATTGACCAATTTGCTCTGGGCCAAAGGTATGATACAGATTACCGCTCCGATATTCCTGGAATATTTGCGCCGCAGCCGGTTGATCGACGAGCGGAAGTTGAATATCGCGCGGGGCAAAATGCGGGAGGACATCGGCCCGGAAAAAATGTTGCAACTCGAAGCGATCACCGAATGGCTA
>WRMR01000363.1 GCA_009776995.1 Planctomycetaceae bacterium
GAAGTGCTGATGAAAAGCCCCAGCGGCAAAATCGGCGACAATCTCATCAGCAAAATCATCGCCAACAAACAGGAAACCGAAGCGGAAATCGCCGAACAGCGCAAAATGATCGCCGAACTGAAGGCGAAACTTGCCGGTGACGGTTCGGCAGAAGCCAAGGAACTCGTTTCCGTTGCCGACAACCTTGTACGCCGCAGTTGCTGGATTTTCGGCGGCGACGGCTGGGCTTACGACATCGGTTACGGTGGCCTCGACCACGTCCTGGCGTCCGGGAAAGACGTCAATATGCTTGTCCTGGACACCGAAGTGTACTCCAACACCGGTGGTCAGGCGTCGAAGTCAACCCCGCTTGGCGCCATCGCAAAATTCGCCGCAGGCGGCAAGCCGACCGGCAAAAAAGACCTCGGCCTCATGGCGATTTCCTACGGCAACGTGTTCGTCGGCCAGATTGCGATTGGTGCCAATCCGATGCACACGATCCGCACGATTCGCGCGGCGGAATCGTATCGCGGCACGTCGTTGATCATTGCCTACTCGCACTGCATCGCCCAGGGTATCAGCATGGAAAACGGTCTCGAACTGCAAAAAGAAGCGGTTGCCTGCGGTTACTGGCCGTTGTACCACTATGACCCGCGTGAGGCGAAGCCGTTCACACTCGTCAGCAAGGAACCCAAAGGTGAACTGAAAGACTTTGCGGCGAAGCAAAACCGGTTTGCGTTGCTCAAGCGTGCCAACCCGGAAGCGTCCGCCGCGTTCAATGCCGAAGCCCAAAAGCAAATCCTCGAACGCTTCAGGTATTACACCGCGCTGACCGAAGCGAAAACACAGGAGTAAATTCCTGAGTTCGATCCATCAGAGCCGCGATGGTTACGGAGCGATCTTTCCGCTCGATAACTCTCGCGGCTCTGTTTTTTTCATTCCGCAATCTCACGATTGCGTCTCTGATTTTGTCGCGGTGAAAATTTTTTTCAATTTTTTCTCTTTTCCCGCTTGACGAATTACTAATATTGTAGTAACATGACTTGCGACAATTGTCATAACTCACCTGAAAGAAATTTCACGCAAAGACCGCAGAGAATTGTTTTAAAAAATCTCTGCGTCCTTTGCGCCCTCTGCGAGAAAAAATTTCGAGTGGTTTCCTGGCGAAAAAAAACTAAGCGAAACAGGTAAAACATGGCTTCTGAAAAACGCAATGTGAAAATCAGCGAAGGCGAAATGGAACTGCTACAACTGCTCTGGCGACTTGGGCCGTCACTGCTGTCGGTGGTTCACCAGAATTACGGCCGTCCGATCGGCTACACGACGATTCAAACGCGGCTGAACCGCATGGTTGACAAGGGCGTGGTCACGAAAAGCGACGATTACCCGGCGTTGTACTCGGCGACGGCCAAAGCGGAGGACGCTTCGGCACGGTACTTCGACCTCATCCGCCATCTGTGCGGCGATAACATCGCACCGCTCGTTTCGCACCTGGCCAAGGGGCGGCGGCTCCGTCCCGATGAAATCGCAATGCTCAAACAGTTCATCTCGGAACACGAAAACGGAGGGCCGAACCATGAGTGACATGCTGATTTTCCCTGGCCCGGCGTTGTTGCGGACAACCTTGCTGTTGACTGTGGCCGGTTTGATCCTGTGGTTCGCATTGCGCCACCACGGGCACAGTATTTTCGCCCGGTTTGCCTGGTGCGGCATACTGCTACTGGGCTGGTTTTGGTTGCAGGTGCCTTGTCAAATCCCTTGGCGGTCGGAACTTGCCGCGACGCAACCGCAAGTGCAATATTTCGCGCAAAGCCGCGAAGAAGGCAGGGTACATCATGCGGTGATCGAAGTCATGCAGCCTCCCGGCGATTTTGGCGTCTCCGAATCGTTGCGTGAAATCCCCATGCAAAAACTCAGCACTCCCGCGTCTCTGTCTGAAACCCAAACATCCAATATCCGGCAACTTGTCACAAAGTACCTGTTGGCCGTTTGGGGACTGGGGATGCTGGTTACCGTCTTGCGCTGGTTCGCTTCGTATTGTCAGGTTTTATGGCAATTGCGGCAAACTGTTCCTGCGGATGATGAAACGATGGCATTGTGGGCGGCCATTCAAGGTGGGCAGCCGATCTCCGAGCGGCTGCGTCGGCGTAAGCCGACTGGAATTCCAGTGCAGAGTACCGCACGTGACCGCTCGGAGATCGGTCACCCACCTGATCCCGCATGTGACCCGGGGCCGGATTCCATTCCTGTTCTCTTTACCGAACGGCTTGGTCCGTCGCTGGTTTGGACGCCGTGGGGTTATCGGCTGGTCATCCCCCGTGAGGTGTGGGACGATCTTCCGCCGCACGCCTGCGCGGGCATTCTGCGGCACGAACTGGCGCATTACCTGCGACGCGACGCCTGGAAATCGTTTGCGGTCCGCATTTTGGCGTTGCCGCACTGGTTCAACCCGGTCGCGCACCTGGCGGTTTGGAAGTTCGACGAAGCCGCCGAGTGCCTTTGCGATGAAGCGGCCTGGTCGGGCAACACGGAAAGCCGCCGGGCCTTTGCCGAAGCCCTGCTGGCACTGCATGAACTGATGGAACGTTACGTGGCGTACCGGCCTGCGCTTTGGGGCAACGGCTTGCAACACCGCATTTCCCGCCTCATGAATCACGAGAAACGAAAGGAGCTTTCCCCGATGAGAAAGTTGGTTTTATTGACGATTGTTCTTGCCATGTTTGCCGCCGGACTGTTTCGCGTCGAACTGGTTGCCCGCACCGTGGTGCGTGAAAATGAAACCGTTGCGGAAACCGTGAGGGACACTCATCCGGAATTAACGGAACCGGCAACTGTTAAGGTTGTCCATGAAGACGGTTCGCCTTTTGCGAATGCCACGATAGCACAGTTCAGCGTACTTGATCCGAATGGTCTGGACGAGGCGGGTGAACCGATCTCTGGAAAGAGATCAATTTACATCACCTGGTTTGATGCCGACGAAAACGGCGTTGTGACGCTCAACCTGTCCCCACAGGGAAACATCGTGCAGTATTCTCCCGGAAACGCGGACGAAGGCGGTTTTGTGGTTGTTTCGGATGACAAACCCACGGGCAAAAATTACACGCTGACCGTCAAGCCGCTGGTAATCGGCAGGATACAGCTTGTTGACAAAACGTCGGGAACACCGCTTGCCAATGTCCCTTTGAAATATTCCTTCCGTGCCGTTGTACGCAACGTGCCGATTCGTCGTGTTGACGATCAGATGAAAACAATGACGGACGAAAACGGTTTCGCACTGCTCCCGCGCATGATTCAGGGATTGAGTTACCGTCTGACCTTGCCGGGCAACAAGCATCTCAACGATCGCCTCCTGACCATCGAGCAGCCGGCCGAAAACGGCGAACCCGTTGACCTCGGCACGGTGGCGGTTGACCCTCCTGAAGTGACAACAACAGCCGAAATCGCAAGCCCGGAAACAGCAGCCGGGAATGTCAGTGACCGGTTCGACCTGTCCGCACTTGAGGCCACGAAGGACGACCCGCATAAGCTGGGATTGTTCATCACGGACGAAAAAGAGGAAGAAGGCCGCTGGCCAAATGAGACTTTGTACTAAACTTTTGCAAACATCCATTTCGTCCTTAAAAACATGGTATCCGAGCCATGTTGAATTGTTTGAAAGAGGTTGATTCATTTTGCGGCGGTCAGGCCGAGTCGGCGCAGGATGTCTTGGAGTTTTTTTGTGGCGTAGCGGCCAACGTTTCGCACTGCGTCCAACTCTTCGACCACCCAAGAGATCATTGCACTCACGCTTTCGCGGAGCATCGCGCGGCAACCCTCGCCGATCGTGGTCAGTTTCACGGACGCCCATCCACTCACACTCGTTTTATCCAGTTCCCGCATCAAAAGACTGTACGCCAGAAAGACGAGATACGTATGCCTGGTTTGGCCTTCGCCGTCTCTCAACTGACAATCTCCGAGGCCAAGTTCCTGCTTGCCGTCTCGGTGAAATGTTTCCGTGCCTGTCCAACGACCGCGATACGTTTCCACGATGCGCTCCGCGTTCCAGTGAATGCGGTTCGTCACCAATATCTTGCGCGGTTCGGCATCGTTTTTATGCCGCCACAAGATCACGATGCGAACCTTGTGGCCAACATTCGACATTTTCACGCACACGCTCAAGCACCATTGCTTTGTGCCGTCACTCGAAGTCACTTGCTTGCGATCCTCCGGCGGGATCGTTTTCGCGAACTCCACGACCTGTTGCTCAACGCCTCGGAACGCGATCTTGCGGTTGAATTTCAAGTCCGCAACGTAACCACGACTCGTTCCATCCGCATTTTTCAGGCTGTGGATGTGATTCAAAATTTCCGCCGACGAATAAAAACTGTCGAACGTGAACGTGCCGAGCACGCCCTTCTCGTGGCACCAGTCGATCAATTCAAGCGACAACTCCGTCATCTTCTTGAACTCTTCGCTCGTCCACTGACATTGCTCCTCCTTTTTGAAGCGACGAAACTCCAGCGGATAATGCTTGCGACTCGTCGGATGCACGTAGTTGATGATGATCAAGTCTTGCGCGTGCATGTAACGGCTGTCGGAATGATCCCAAAACGTGCCGCTGTCTTTGATGTATTTGCCGCTTTTTTCGAGGAGCACGTCGTCGAGCGCGATGATGCCGCGCTCGTGAAACTTCATGTCGTCGAAGTTTTGCAGCCACTTGATGCGTTCCTCGTTGAGTTTTTGCGCATCCCAATCGACTTCGGTCATGAACCGGTTCAGGCACGATGGATCGGAAGCGTTCGGCTGTTCGCTGGTCATCCCGGTGACGGTTTTGTTCGGGCAAATCATCAGGCCGGTCAAATCATTGGCGAGATGTTCGCGTTGCGGTTGATTGATAAAAAACTTCGCGATGAACGCATCCATCGCGTTTTGTACGACAGTCGGCGGCGTGACAATCGGCATAGGTATCCCTCCCAATTGGCCGTGTGACGAAAAATAACGATTTACTACCCCCTTTTACCAGTATAGTTTAGCATATTTTGGTATTTTGCAAAAGTTTAGTTATACAACAACGGCGGTGGCACTCAATGGCTTATATGTCGAAGGGCTAGTCAAGTGTGAGGAAGGCATACCGGAACTCGATAAAAATGACAAACCGATATACAAACTGTCTGATTCAATACTTGTATTTCGGGGGACGAACAACCCAATTTCCGACCCTATAGGTTTTATCGTGGACGCTATTTCAGATTTTGACCCGCGAGGTGTCGGATTTAGTCAGTATCTTGCTTTACGAAACGATCCTAAAAATCAGCTTAATTCTACTGTATTAACTAGCCTTGACGCGATTTAAGTTATTTGTTATAAACGCTTTCCGGCGCGAAAAAGGAGTGATTT
>WRMR01000364.1 GCA_009776995.1 Planctomycetaceae bacterium
CTCACGCAAAGTGATGAGTGGCTGGTGCAGAGATGCTGTTGCGTCTGAAAAAATCTCTGCGTTCTGCTCTCTGCTCTCTGCTCTCTGCGCTCCCTTTTTCACCACGAAGGTCACGAAGAACCACGAAGGTTTTTTATACGAACCATGCGAAACAACGAAATTTACGAAATTTTGAGGCACACGCCGTTCGTATATTTCGTCTTTTCGTTGGTTCGTATGAAATCGACGGAGCAAAACCGGCTTTTTTCACCACGAAACATACAAGGTACGCCGTATCGTTGAAGTCTCCGTAAACATTGAGTACGCCCATTATTCACTGTGTCATGTTTTCAGTTTCAATTACCGTCACCCTGAACGGGTTTAAACTGGAGTCCTTGAATGGATTCCCAAAAAAAGTCTCCGTTTCCTTTCTCTAGTCCTGAAATCTGTAGGCATTCATTCAGAGTATCAATGTATTTTCTTTGTAATTCAGCACACTGTTCTTCTGACATAAATTGTGATTTTTGTTTTTCTGGCGAATAACATTCCAGTTTATATGTAAGAAAATCAACGATAATTTGCTGATCTTCTTGCTTTTCGAGGGATTCAAATGCATTAAGAAAAAACGGTTTGCTTCCTGAACGAAAGACAACACAAGCGAAAAGACGAGTACCAAACCACATGGGCGACTTTTTCAACATCTCTGCTGCAACTTTGACAGTTTCGCCGATGAAAACTGTGTCGTGGTAAGGATCATCCGAGAACGCTTCACAAGCCCTGATGAGGTCCTCTTGAACACCTCCACTTTCTGCATCACAAAAACAACGTAACATCCTTGCCAAAACCTCGTGGTCATTCTTTACGAAATAGGGAAGTGCAAAACAACAAGCCATGTATGATCGTAATTTATCCAAGTCCCAATCTCTTTTTTCCCATGGCAAATGATCTTGTTTATCCATGGAATCTTCAAGATAGTCACATAAAAAATCTTTTTTGTAATCGTCCATATTAACCTCCAAAGTTAGAAATTAGCCTGTTTGATAAATTTTGAGTATTACAACCATCCCAGAAATTCAGCAGTTAATCCCCATAGTTCATCAAATCGATTCCCAACAATTCGTTGCAAAACTAGATCATTGAAACCTGTGATAATTCCATCCACCAAATCAGTGCCTTGTTTAGCTGCCTTTATCCCATAGTTTCAACATCGCGATGAAAGACCACCACATTCCCTTCGTGGTGAAAAAAAAACCGTGAACGCTGACGTCAATTCTTGATGAGGGTGACCATTCGCATCCGGCCTTCATCGCGAATCGAGACTTTGCCTTCCCGGGCGAGCCAGCCGATGCCCTCCATGATGTAGTCACGCGGCCGGTCAATTCGCCGGACCAGCGCACTGACGCTCATCGAACCGTTGATGTCCAGTTCGTGCCAGATGCGCCCGGCCATGTGGCCGATGTGAGGAACCTGATCATCGTTCATGTCATTTCGCGCGATAAGCGTGTCAGCCATGAAACGCAGGTTCATTCATGGCTAAAAATCAAAAGTGCCGTTCCAGCGGACAAAGGCTTCGAGTGCGTAATACTCCGGCAGACCGATCTGGTTGTACGCCGCCGCCGTGTGCCTGTTGCGATCTTCGGCACGCTGCCAAAATTCACGCGAATCGGAACCGGGGAAAAGGGCGCGGTCCTTTTGCGTTTCATGCCGGAAGATGGCACTTTTCTTTCGCTCAAGGTCACCCGGACTCAGCGGAACCGCGATTTCAATCTGGTCGAGCGGCCATTCCTGCCAGGCACCGCGGTAAAGCAAAACCTCGGGCAGTTCGAGACCTTCCTGTCGCATCTGCTGCAAGACCCGCAAGATGATCACGGCACAGACGCGGTGAGTTCCGTGTGGGTCGGTCATGTCGCCTGCAACGTAGATCTGCCGCGGTCTGACTTCTTCAATACATCGTCGCACAATATCATAATCATTTTGCGACGGCGGTTTTTTATCAATTGTTCCGGTCTGGTAGAATGGCAAGTTCAAGAAATGCAAATTCTCCTGCAGGCAACCGCAAACACGGGCCGCCGCCTCTGCTTCACTTTGACGAATCATGCGCTTCAACTCAAGCACTTCGGAGACATCTCCCAATCCGGGTTTTTTCGACTCAAGTGCCTGTTGAATATGGTTTTTCAGGCCGTCGGACTTTTCAACATCGATCTCATATTGTTTATTAACTTGAGTCATTAAGTTAGATATCCGCAAGGCGTCATGATCATGCACGGCAATGTTTCCGCTCGTCATATAAGCAACATGCAAGCGATGTCCATCTTCAACAAGACGTATCATTGTTCCGCCCATACTGATCACGTCGTCATCAGGATGGGGGCTGAAACAAAGAATGTCTGTTTGTTGATTAATATGATTATACAAGTCATTTTTATCACGTTGATCATGATTGTCGCCAGGGTGATAATTCACCGTTTCACTTAGCCAAAGGAACACGCGGTGGCAGAGTTTTGGTGCCGGCCCGTGCAAACGCAGGAGCTGGTGTAATCCATGTTCACGAAAATCCTCGTCGGTCAGTTTGAGCAGGGCTTTTTGCGAGCGTTCACAGAGCCAGAGTACGGCGCGTTTGATCATCTCGTCGTTCCAGGTGACACTCATGATGACCCAGGGGGTGATGATGGATGTCAACGCTGCGGCGGCCGGTTTGTCGATCAGATAGTTGATGTCGGCATGGTCACACAATCGGCTGGCGGGAACGGCTTCGGAGGGATTGTCTTCGACCACGCGTTTGATAATTTTCGCTTTGTGGTCGCCGAAGGCCATGACGAGAATTTTTTTCGCGTTCAGGAGGGTTGCCATCCCGACGGTCAAGCCTTGCATGGGAACGTTGTTTTCGCTGAAAAAATCGGATGCGGCCGCCTGACGTGTGATCGGGTCGAGCGTCGTCAGCCGCGTTCTGCTCTTGATCGAAGTATAAGGCTCGTTGAAGCCGACACTCCCGTTGGGGCCAATTCCCAAAATGATCAAATCAAACGAACCGGCCGCGCGAATGGCGTCATCATAGCGACGGCAATAATCATCCGCTTCCACCTGGGGGACAGACGTGTCAAAAACATGAATATTGTTTGTCGGAATATTGACGTGTTTGAACAGGACATCCTGCATGATGCGCGTCTGGCTTTGCGCTTGTTCCCTTTCGAGGCCGTAATACTCGTTGATGCTGAAGGTCATCACGCGTGACATGTCGAGACTTTCCTCCCGGTGCATACGGACCAGTTCGCGGTAAACACCGATCGGCGTCGAACCGGCCACCAGTCCCAAAACGGCGACATGCCCCAGCGAATTGCGCTCTCGGATCGTATTGGCGATCAGTTGCGCAACGTGCTTCGAGGCTGCGTCACTTGTCTCAAACATGTAACAGGGCGTCTGTGTTCCCAATACGGCCTGAGCCGAAGTCATCTGGTTCAACAGCGACATCATGGTTCCTTTTTTTGTTATCCCGTCAATTCCTGATACCTCACCATCAGCTTTGCCACAATACCCGCTTCGGTCAATTTGTTATCGAAACCGTACAGCTTCATCACGGCACGGTCAAGGGTTTGGTGAGCTTTCAATAATTCAGGTGGCATCGTCAGCGGGTCATACAAATCGGCAAGGCTATTGTCGGGAAATTTTGCCCGTGCGTCAAGAATACCCTGCGCCAGTTTTTCAATATTCGCCTTCTGGGCATCTGTCGCTTCCGGCCACGGGAAGTTGTTGTAAACAATGTCCTTGGAGTAACGATAACGCGTTTCCAACCGTCCGCAAACTGCCCTTGTCCATGCCATGTGTACGCCGGATGTTAAAATGCCGAAGTGATAAAGGCTGGCGTCGGGGAGGATACGAATCGCATTGCTGCATAAGTTATGTGGTTCCAGAAAGCCGACAGGTATGTAATCCCGACGTTCCGAAGAAGTTTCCGGTATCACCAAATACCTCCTTTTCGGCATATTCTCCACATGAAACCGTGTCGGAGTCTTTGCAATTTTTCTCGTTCCTTCACTTTTGCTGGCAAGACGGAATTTGCGAACCGCCGCAATGCGTTTCATAGCCTCCGGCATTTGGCGGAGTTCCGAAGGCGGACAGTCACCCAACCACAGACAGTAACGCCGATAACCGTTAATCAACTCGTCGGAACCAACCCACGGACGGAACCATTTTTTTGCTTGAGGCTCCGTTTGAAGGAACGCTTTTCGTTCTTCTTCGGTGAACAAATAATTGCCGTCATCAATCGGCTTGTTGCCGATACCGATTTCCGGCACATCACATAGCGGCTTTTTCCGGCTTTCGATAAAAACATGGGATGCGTCAATGAGATAGGGATTGATAGTAGTGACAACTGTCTTTGTACCATCGTTTTCGAAGATTGCTTTCGGGTTCTTATTTGGCGTGATACCAAATCCAATGATCACACAATGCAAAGCGGCTTTTCCTTTGGCTTCATTGCTCCACTTGAAGGTGCGATAGCCAAAGTGAATCGAAACCCCACGTTCCATTAACGGCTTCCACAAAATGGCAACCTGCTCCCCCTGGGTGATGGAATTGGTCGATACGAATGCCGCTCGTATTGCCGTATCGCTCATCATGTCGGTGGCTTTTTTGTACCACGCCGCAACATAATCAAGATTTCCGACACCATGGAGTGAACCAAAAACACGCCGCATGTCCTCTTTTTGGACAGGCGTCATCATTCTCGCCCCATGATAGGGCGGATTGCCCAAAATGTAGGACAACTCCTCTTTCGGCACAATAGTTTCCCAATCCAAACGGTGAGCGTTTCCGTGAACAATGGTTGCCCCTTGCGTCAGCGGCAGCCGCACGAAATACTGGCCGAGTTCCTTCGACGCCAGGAGGTTCATCTGGTGATCCATCAGCCACAAACCGGTTCGCGCGACCTCACAGGGAAAATCCTCGATCTCAATGCCGTAAAACTGCTCGACGCTGACTTTCAACTCCATCGAAATATCAAGAACCTTTTGGCCGGCCTTTTTCATCCTTGATTTTTTGATTCTGACAATCTCAATTTCCAGTAGCCGCAATTGCTGATAGGCGATCATCAAAAAGTTGCCGCAACCACAGGCCGGGTCAAGAAATTTCAGCCTCGCGATTTTTTCATGAAAATCATCGAGCCGCCGCTTGTCGTGTTTCACCCGCGCCAGTTCCGACCGCAAATCGTCCATAAACAACGGATGAATCACCTTCAGAATATTCTCGATGCTGGTGTAATGCGCTCCCAATTCCCGTCGCAAGTTCTTGTTCATCACGCCCTGCATCATGGCACC
>WRMR01000365.1 GCA_009776995.1 Planctomycetaceae bacterium
AAAACGCGGACAAAACCCCGGTGATCGCTTTCCCGACCAGGAGTTCAACAAAAGTGAATGCCCGTATTCTGCCCCCCCCCCCCATCTTAACATTAACAATGTCTAACTGTTTTTTCATGGCAAACCTTTCTTCATTAAGGAAATTATGTTTCTTGATTGACATTACATTCATTTCAATTCTTCTCGCCGCTATGGGCAAGGCAGACGGGTCGCAACAAAGTTATTTGTAACCATTCACGTTTTTTCTCGCTGAGAAGCAAATCTCGCAAAATGTCACGAAGGGAAAGAATGAGAAGGGGATTCGCTGTTACTAAGGGCGACTTCCTGACACTCTCTTGGTGAAATGAAACACCTTGAGCAACAACGAAATTCCCTTAATAGCATGGCGCCATCCCATTAATACCGCCCGAGTAGTGCTATCAGTGATCTTTGTCTCTCTCTATGAAACAGTCTCGTGAACGATTCCAATGATTCCAGTCTTTCCACCACTTCCATAACATGCCAGTTTATGGTTTTATCATTTCATTGTCAATGTCTTTTTGGGAAATCTTATTGTCTTTTTCGGAGGATACTGGGACAAGCAGTTCATGTGAAAAAAACAAGTTTTTAGGCGGACATTTGAGTATGTTATTGATGGACACTCACTCACGGGCATACTCGCTGCGCATTCGATGGATGTATTCTTTGGTCATATCCCAGTACATCGAGGGGTTGGGCCGCCCGTCCTTTTCATGCCATTTGTCGGCGTCGGTGAGGCTTTCTGTGTCCGCTGTCCAGACGGCTGTGTTCTCCCAGTAATCGTTAAACGTCACGACCATGACGATCTGCGGCAACGGGCGTTTGAGTATCCTCTCCCAGCATTCGCGGTAAAAATCGCCGTTGCGCCGGTAAACATACGGCGGAACCGCCCTTCCATAATGCCCCCAGCCCGGCGATACGACCTCAACCTCGCTGTGAATCACCGGGCCGCTCGCGGAGATGTTCCATCCGTATTGGCCGTATTGGCAGTCACTCGCGGGTCGTAACGCAAAACGGTTCCCGAAGGTTTTGTCCCCCCCATAGTTTGCCCAGTGATTGCTGACCGAGTCGGGCCACCCCCAGAAAACAAGAAGCGGCAGTCCGTTCAGGTGGTAATAATTGTCCGCCCCGCCGTACTCAGGATTGTTCACAAACGTATCAAACACGTCGCGGGCGGGGCCTTCCATACACAAGCCCGCCGCAAAACCGGGTTTGTTATCCCAGACGTCGGGATGGCATCCACCGGCAATGGCATACTTGATTTTCCAGGTCTTCTGTTCATTGTCGTTCCAGACCTTGATCCGCTTGCAGACCTCCCTCGCGTTCTTGACGTTTTGCTCACACCACCCGGAAAGCCGATAGCCGCCCAATCCTCCGGGACTGAGTTCAAACAATAAGAAATCGATTTTGGCGTCCGCAATCTGCTGTAAATGAAAATCAATGACCTCCGGGTCGGTCGCGTCGTATTTGCGGAAATCGCCGGGCGTGTTCGAGCAAAGGGGTCTGTATTCAATTCGTGTTGCCGACCCGTAGGGTTCTTCCCATAAATCATAAGGCGAAGTGAAATAATAGGGGCAATACCATATTCCCACATCGGGGCTTTCACCGCCGTCCTCTGCCTGCCCAGCGTCCTTTTTGTAGCCGTACACCGAGCTGACAATGGAATCACTTGTGGGTTTTCCTTGATAGAAAAACACGACGTTGGGGTCGTCGCCCACCTTTGCTTGAGACTCAGCCCAAAACCCCGGGGTGCTGTTGACACCCTCCAGAAGCCACAGATATGTCCCTGCCGGAGCAACACCGTCGCGGATTTCAAAGTCAAGCATCCCGTTGTCTTGGTAGCCTTTTCCCGTTTCAAAATCGGTCCAAACGGGCTTCGCCGCGATGGTCGTATCATAGTCCGTATCCCACTTGTAGAGATAAAACACCATATCCGAATCGGCATTTGCCCAGTTGGGACACAAGATCGTCACAGCAGTGATGGTGAAATCAGCCGTGAATTTCGCTCCCCCTCTTGTGCCGGTGGGGGTAAGCTGAAGCGGGGTCCGCGCGCCTGACCCCGGAACCATAAGCTCTATCCCGCTGATTTTCTTTTTCAGGATGGCGGCTTCGGCCCCGTTTCCGGCTTCATCTGAAGCCACGCAACATCGATCACCACTGTACGCAAACGTTAGCGGGACAAACAACAGAGCGATTGCCATTCGTATTACGATTTTTTGCATTTTTCAACACTCTCCCGTTTCAAAATCAAGGGTGTCACTTTGAAAGTACATACCATAAGAAAACTCAGGAAACATGGAGGCGTCACAATCCAATCCGCCAAGGCAGATTGACAGCAACGAAACTCATGATTTTTCTTCCGCCTCTTCTATTTCAAGCCAGTTTATGGTTTAATCATTTCATTGTCAATGTCTTTTTGAGAAATCTTGTTGTCTTTTTCGGAAGAAAAAAAGGCCGGTCCTGCCATGAAAAAATTCCAGCAACCCAAAAGAAAACGCGTTCTTCTCCTGGTCGAAACATCCCGAAACGCGGGAAGACAAATCATTGAAGGAATCACGCGTTATTCGATCGAGACCAACCGCTGGAACATTTTTTTCAGTGATCGCGGGTCGCGGGAACAGATTCCGCCATGGATCAAACGCTGGCATGGAGACGGTATTATTGCCAGGACTTACGACAAAAAAAACCAGAAAATCCTTGAGAGCCTTGATATTCCGATCGTCGAGATTGTCTCATGGAAATATGCCACACTGGACGGTGACGCGTTTGGAAGCATGATTGCAGACCACTTCCTCGAATTGGGACTCCAACACTTCGCTTTCTTTTCGATGGGACAAAGTTGGTGGTCGAAAGGATTGTGCCAATTTTATGATTCCGTAATAAAGCAAAAAGGATATGACTGTTTGATCTTTCCCAAAGCAAAACTGAAAAATTCGCTGGCACTCCCGGTGATGTGGTGGGAAGGATGCGACCAACAGGTGGTCGAGTGGCTGGAATCGCTTCCCAAACCGATCGGAATTTTTTGCCCCCTGGACACGCACGCGATTTACCTGATCAATGTGTGTAACGATGCGGGGATTGCCGTACCGGAAGATGTTGCCATCATGGGAATGGAAAATGACGCTCAACTTTGTGAAGCGGTTTTTCCGACATTATCGAGTATTGATTTGAACGGCCGCCTGGGAGGTTACCATGCTGCCATGTTGCTCGACAAGATGATGAATGGGGAACCTCTCCCCCCGCTTCCGATTTTTCAAAAACCTTCTCATATTGCGAAACGTCAATCCACGAACATGGTTGCCGTCGCCAATCCAATCGTCGCCAAGTCACTGAACTTCATTCATACGCACGTAACGGACAACATCCGGGTTTCCGACATTGCGCAACAAATGGACATTTCACGAAGAACCTTGACGGAAATGTTTCGCAAGCATTTGCGAAGAACCCCGGAAAAAGTGATCCTGAAATCCAAGATGGAGTGGTCGAAAAAGCTATTGCGGGAAACCAAATACAGCCTGGCTGAAATCACGGAATTGGTGGGGTACCAGTCGGTCGCGTATTTTTGTCGGGCGTTTTTAAGAGAAACGGGACAAACCCCCACCGAATTCAGGAAGGACGTCAGTGATTAACACGCATATCAATGCGCAACAAAAAATGACGGGTGAAATCAACCGTCACGGAACCGGTCACTGACGTTCCCGGCCTGCTGTTTTGAACAACTTGTTTTTTCGCGAGTTTTTACACTTCCCAGCCTTTACGGTAGGTGCGGCTGAGATATTGATCGGCTTCGGGGCAGTTGGTCGCCTTCATGTTGGCGGCGTCCCATTCGAGTTTCTTGCCCGTTCGGAACGCGACGGCACCCAGCAACACGGTTTCGGCCAGTGGCCCGGAGTAGCCGAAATTGCAGGTCGTCCGCGAGCCGGTCTTGCAGGCGTTGATCCATTCCTGGTGATGACCGACCGAATCAGGAATCGTTTTTTCCGGTGCCTTGTAATCGGCGAATTTGTCTTCGGGGTACAATTTACGTTGCCCGTAATCAGCCATGAGCAGCCCCTCTTCGCCGACGAACAAGGTGCCGGCTCCCCATTCCGGCAAGCCTTTTTCCTTAATCAACGCCGGTCGTAAATTACCATCATACCAGGTGAGCTTGATTGCCGGGCGTGTGCGGGTCGTGCCGCCAAAAGACCGCGTCGATTCGGCAAAGGTATATTCGACGCGTAAATCTGCTGGTGCGACTTCTTTGGTCGGTTCCGATTCGCAGAACGCCTCGACTGTTGTGGGAAGCCGCAGTCCCAATGCCCAGAACGACAAATCGATATGGTGGCAGGCCATGTCGCCGAGCGTTCCGTTGCCGAATGCCCAAAAGCCGCGCCATGCTCCGCCGAAATATTGCGGGTGATACGGCCGCACTTCCGCCGGACCGAGCCAAAGGTCCCAGTCAATGTTGGCGGGTACTTCGGGCGTTTCCGTCGAAAATCCCCGTCCGCCCCATCGGGAGCCGCACCAAACATGCACTTCCCTGATCGTCCCTATGGCACCGGCACGGACCAGTTCGACAACACGGCGGTAATTGTCTTCTGCGTGAATTTGCGTGCCCATCTGTGTGGCAAGCCTTTTCTCGCGGGCAACGGCCATCATGTCACGAATTTCCTTGACGTTATGAGCCAGCGGCTTTTCGCAATAGCAGTGCTTGCCGAGTTTCATGCCCATAATGGAAGCCGAGGCATGGGTGTGGTCGGGTGTGCTGACCGCGACAGCGTCGATGTCCTTTTCGATTTCGTCGTACATCTTGCGGTAATCGCGGAACAATTTCGCATTGCGAAACCGTTCCTTGCCGGCGTTAAGATAATTCTCGTCAATGTCGCAGAGGGCGACCATGTTTTCGCCTTTGACTCCGTCAACATTCGCGCCGCCACGATTGGCGATGCCGATGCAGGCGACGTTCAGCTTTGAATTGAGGTTTTGTTCCTGCGCGAATGCCGGGGCGGGAAACGCGGAAAGCAATCCGCCTGCCGTCGCTGTGGTTGCACCGGCCAGTTTGAGAAAATCACGACGTTTGATCTTTGGGGTCATAAGTTATCAGCCTTTCAGGTGAGGGGAAAATCAATTTTGCATAGTGAGAAACAACATATCCATTCTACCAAATGCCAAAATCACAATCAATACGAGTGAATCACGTTTGGAACAAAAGATGAAATTGTACAAAAACGGAGAAGCCGGAATCTGACGTGCAGTCGTGATGTTTTTCGCCGGAAGCCTACTTGAGCGT
>WRMR01000366.1 GCA_009776995.1 Planctomycetaceae bacterium
GGAACGGAGCGTAACGTAGCAGAATGACCGGGTTTTGGGTGGAAACCGCCCCCTCCCCCCCCTCATCACTCCGCCCGACCACTTCGTGGCCTCTCTGCGTTTCCGACTGCTGTTTCTTGTGAGAACTCTCGGTTCAGGAGCCGCGCAATCATCACGTGAACATTTCCCATCAGAACCGCGCAAGTGATCGAGCGGAATGACCGCTCCATGACCGTCGCGGCTCTGAGGGATCGAACAACTGATTTCTGCGCGAGTTCTCAAGGACACTTTCCAAGTTTCAATTTGGTTCATCACCCTTCGAGATTTCTCTTTCTGGTGTATCACTCGCCCCGGCGGCATCCTTCGGAATCCGCTTGACTGCCACGAGTGTGTCACCTTCGTCAAGCGTCATGATACGGACTCCCTGGGTGTTGCGGCCCAGAATGCGGATGTCGCTGACGGCAATACGTTGAATCTGGCCTTGCGCGGTGATCATCATGACCTCATCATCGTCATAGACGCGAACGGCACCAATGACCTTGCCGTTGCGTTTCGAAGCCTTGATGTCGCGCAACCCCTTGCCGCCGCGACGGATGGTCCGGTACGAACGGTTTGATGCGTTCTTGCCGGTGCCGTCTGCATCCCCGTCCTCGTCCGCATTATCCTCGCCGCTTTCGATCTCATCGACCTGGACATCGTCCAGTTCCGGTTCACCAATGTCTTTCACCGGTAGTTCATCGCGTTCCGGTGTTTCATCGATATCGTCGTCATCATCTCCGTTGCCATCAGCAACACCTGGCTTTTCCGCTTCGGGCACCGCGTTCGGGCCGATGGGTGTTCGCTTGCCGTAGCCATTCGCACAGGCAGTCAATAATGTCCTGTCAGGCGAAGCAAGTGCCGCCGCCACAACGTAATCATCACCGACGAGCGCAATACCCTTGACGCCGCTGGCCGAGCGTCCCATCGGCCGTGCGTCGGTGTGCCGGAAGCGGATGGCCATACCGTTGGCCGTCGAAATGAAGATTTCATCGCCGGGTCCTGCCACCGCCGTGTCGATCAATTCGTCACCTTCCTTGAGTTTGATGGCGATCAACCCGCCCTTGAGCGGACGTCTGAACGCGGAAAGTTTCGTCTTTTTGACCAGTCCCTTCCGGGTAAACAACACGAGGTAATGATCCGGCGTGTCGAAATCCTTGATCGCGCGGCAGTCAGCGATTTCCTCCCCTTCGGCCAGATTGAGCATATTGACGATGGCACGGCCTTTCGATGTCGGCGGCAACTGCGGCAGGTTATAAACCTTGTGCCAATACACCTTGCCTTTGGTGGTAAAGAAGAGCAAATAATCGTGTGTGCTGGCCACGAAAAGATGCTGAATCGGGTCTTCATCGGCCACCTTTGCACCGCGACGCCCCTTGCCGCCGCGACGCTGTGCCCGGTACAGGGCGACAGGCGTCCGCTTGATGTAACCGCCATGCGAGATCGAAACGACCATGGTTTCCTCGGTAATCAGGTCTTCGATGTCAACTTCGCCGATTTCTTCGCCTGTGATTTCGGTGCGGCGTTTTTCTCCGTATTTTCGCTTGATTTCGAGCAAATCCTCGCGAATGATCTGCCGGATGTTGTTTTCGTCGGACAATATTCGCAAATACTCGTTGATGTCGGCCAGCAGGTTGCGGAACTCGTCGCCCAGCTTTTCCTGCTCGAGATTGACCAGGTGACCGAGCGTCATGCGCAGGATGGCGTCGGCCTGTACCGGCGTCAATGTGTAGTTTTCCGATGCGCCGTGTTCCTCCTGGTAGGCCGCGAAACCGTCGTCGCCCAAAGCACGGTGCAACATCGACGACGGGCATTCGATTTTCATTAACCGCTCTTTCGCTTCCGCCTGCGTTTTCGAGGTGCGAATCACGCGAATCACTTCGTCGATGTCCGCATGGGCGATCATGAGACCTTCAACGATGTGTTTCCGCTTGCGGGCACGGGCAAGTAAAAACTGCGTCCGGCGGCGAATCACGGTCTGACGGTGCCGCAGAAACTCCTCGACCATCTCCTTGTACGACATTTGTCGCGGCTTGCCATCGACCAGTGCCAGCAGGTTGATCGAAAACGTGTCCTGGAGCGGGGTAAACTGGTACAATTGGTTCAGCACGACATCCGGGTCGGCGTCCCGTTTCAAATCAAGGACAAGCCGCACCGGCTCTTTGAGATCCGATTCGTTCCGAATGCCGGAAATGCCGACGATTTTGCCCGCATGAACCATTTCCGCGATTTTTTCTTCAATCCGGTCACGGGTTTGCTGGTACGGGATTTCTGAAACAACGATGCGGTTACGTTTTGGCGTTTCTTCAATTTGTGCACGCGCTCGTACCACAACGCTACCGCGCCCGGTCAGGTAACCGCGTCGAATGCCGCCGCGCCCGCAAATGACGCCGCCAGTCGGAAAGTCCGGCCCCGGGCAGATGAGTAGCAATTCATCCGGCGAAATTTCCGGGCGATCAATCACCGCGACGGCCGCATCGCACACTTCGGCGAGATTGTGCGGCGGGATACTCGTTGCCATGCCAACCGCAATGCCGCTGGTGCCGTTGACCAGAATATTCGGAAACTTTGACGGCAAGACGGTTGGTTCCGTACTCCGCTCGTCGTAAGTCGCTATGTAATCAACGGTATCGTATTCGAGGTCATCGAGCATCATTGCCGCGAACACGGACATGCGGGCTTCCGTATATCGCATGGCCGCCGCAGGCAGACCGGCAATCGAACCGAAATTTCCTTGCTTGTCAATCAGAACATGCCGCATGTTCCATTCCTGCGCCATGCGGACCAGTGTCGGATACACAATTGCTTCACCGTGCGGGTGATAGTCGCCGCTCGTATTGCCGGCGATTTTCGCACATTTCATCCGTTTGGCATTCGGACCGAGATTCAAGTCGTTCATGGCAACCAGGATACGACGTTGCGATGGCTTGAGACCGTCCCGCACATCCGGCAATGCGCGACTGACAATGACACTCATCGCATAAGTCAGGTAGCTGTTGCGCAATTCGTCTTCAATGGAAAACTGCTGCACTTTTCCGGCATGAATGTCCAACCCTAGCGGAAGGCCATCCGAACCTGTGGGCAACTCCTCGTTATTTGGCTCAATATTCGATTCATCCGATTCCGGATTGTTGTCAACAGGATCAAAATCGTCAGACGACAAAACTCACCCCCATGTGATGCAGAAATTCCAAAAAACAATCAGAAACGGCTACTATTAGTGGCAGCCCAAATCTACTGTCCCAGTAAGATAATCAGTCAAAAATCAGTATGTGTCATTATAACAGAAAAACACTTTTCCTGCAAGGTTGGGGGGGATTTCAACAGCAACCCTCTTTGTTTTTGTACAATATTTTGTTTCTGTGGTCAAAAAACCCTTGTTTTCAATGGGGTACAGGGTATAATGTAAAAAAACAATAGAAAATGCACGAATGCTTCGATGGGCAAGAAAAAGGTCAAACCGGACGAATACAGCCTGACGCACGACGCGTTTTTTGAGGAAATGTTCCAGATGCCAAGCCTCGGCATCGCGTTTTTGAAAAGGCTCATCCCCGGTTTCGGGTTGACGCTCTTTCACGGCCATTTTTATGACGCAAACCACGCGAAATATCGCGAAAATCAATCGATATAGAAGAATCATCATTATGCTGGAACTCAAAAAACTGAAAAAATCTTACATGGAACCGGATGGCGGCGAGTTGCCGATTCTGGACATTCCGCAATGGTCGGTCGAAGCGGGCGAACAGGTGGTCGTTGTGGGCGCAAGCGGTTGCGGTAAAACGACGATGTTACACATCATCGCGGGTATTTTGCGGCCGACTTCCGGTCACGTCCTCATCGACGGTTGGGACACGCCGTTGCTGAGCGAAGCGGAACGCGACCAGTTCCGTGCCAGACGAATCGGCTATGTTTTTCAAACATTCAATCTGTTGCCCGGTTTTACGGCCTACGAAAACGTGTTGTTGGGCATGACCTTTGCCGGTGACCGTAACGACAAACAACGGGCAAAATCGCTACTCGAACGCGTCGGGTTGGGACACCGCCTCACGCACAAACCGGGGCAACTTTCCGTTGGCGAACAACAGCGGGTTTCTGTAGCCCGGGCATTGGCCAACAAGCCGAAACTCGTGCTGGCCGATGAGCCGACGGCCAACGTCGATGTTGGCAACCAGCAACAGGTCATTGACATGCTCCGGCAAACCTGCGACGAGGAAGGCGTCGCATTGATTCTTGTGACACACGCGCCGGAAGTCGCCAATCAGTTTTCCCGCATTGACAAACTCGCCGAGGTCAACCTTGTTGTCCAACGAAAACAACAGCCGGTTTTGACATGATTTCATTGAGTTACTCAGCAGGGAAGATGACAGAAAGATCAAGAGAAACAGTCCAGCATTTTGAAACAATTTTGGAAACGGTTGATGATTCTATCAGAAAAATTCGCGAAAAAATAAATCCAAAACCCGTTCGTCATGCGAGGAGGAAATCATGAAAGGGGCTAAAACAATGTCGATGGATGTCCTGGAAATTGTCCTCAAAGGTGCTGCCGATCAAGTAAAAATTACAGCCTCTGCCTTAAAATTTCTCCAGGACATCTTGCCGCCGGAGCAAGTGGCAAAAATACCATTTGATCTTGACAAGGAAATTGCCGCCGGTTTTGAGTTGGCGGACAGGGCAAGACAAATGGCGGAAGAGATGAAAAAGTGAAGAATGAACCATACCTTTCAATGATCTATTCAGAAGCGATACAAACATGAGTCTTTGGAAAATAGCGTGGCGGAGTATCGAGCATCGCTCGTTGGCATCGATTTTAACGGCACTTTCGATGGCCCTGGGGGTTGCGCTGGTCGTAACGGTGTTGGTCATTCACGGGGTGATCAGCCAAACCTTTCAACGGAGCACTCAGGGATACAGCCTCCTGATTGGTCCGAAAGGCAGCAAGCTGGAACTTGTGTTCAGCACGTCGTTTTATATCTCCGTGCCGGAATCACAAATTCCGTACCGTTTGTATGAAGATATTGACGCCAAAAAGCTCTATGCGTCGCAAATCGAAAAGGCAATTCCGATTGCGATCAGCGAGCCTTACGAGACGGTGCCTGTCATTGCCACGTATCCCAATTATTTCACGGATTTGAAGTACGGGAATGATGATCGCTATTCTTTTCAGGCCGGCGGTGAAAACTTCAAACACACAGACACTTACGGGGCGGTCATCGGTTCGACG
>WRMR01000367.1 GCA_009776995.1 Planctomycetaceae bacterium
GAAGTCGGACACCGTGCCACGTCACTGGCCCTTTTGGGCGTGTTGTCGCTGAAACTCGGTCGCGTTATCGTTTGGGACGGCGAAAAACAGACGATCCCGAACGACCCGGAAGCGTGCAAATTGCTTTCGCGCGATTATCGCAGTCCGTGGCAATATCCGACGATTTGATTCGCATAAAATGATTGACAACGAATCGTGACGTTCAACGCTGTCGTTGGTTTCATAGCCCGCGTAGCTGAGAATGAAGTTGCCTGTCGGAGACATCATTGCATTTGCGGCACTGATATCCCCGGCAGAAAAAGCTATACTGATTTTTTGCATCGTGAAGTATTGACTTCCCGCCACTCCGTTCCCATGCAAATCTTCAAACCAAGCCGGAAACCGAATGTGTCGTTCAACATGACGCCGATGATCGACGTTGTTTTCCTGTTGATCATTTTCTTTCTGGTTTCGAGCAGCCTCGTGCAACAGGAATCGCTCATCACGCTTGACCTGCCAACGGCGAAAACCTCGCGAATGCCCCAGGCGTCCGAATCCGGCACGCGAAAAATCACGATCAACATCACCGGCGAAGATCACCTTTTTCTCGGCTTGACGCCTGTTGACCGCGATCAGCTCCGGCAATACCTGATTGCCGAACAATCCCGCAACGGCAAGCCGCTCGAAGTCCGTATCCGCACCGACCGCCGCGTACCCTACCGTGCCATTGAGCCGATTCTGGTGATCTGCTCACAAACAGGCATCGACAACGTGTCGTTCCATACGTATCAGAGGTCAATCCCATGATGAAGTCGATTTTCGATGAAAAATTTGACGAGGGTTTTGCCGCCGGAGAAGCCAAAATGCCGGCGAATTTTTTGAATCTACGTTTCAAACGTTTGCCCAAGACCTTGAGTAACCGCCTTATGGCCTTCAATGATAAGGAGTTCGAAAAAGCCCTCCGGTAATGCAATCCATCAGAGTCGCGATTGCCAGCACCGATCCGCACGGGAAGGTTTCGCCGGGTACAACCGTTTCCGGTGCCGCCGCCTGGATCATGCCCGGCTTTTACTCCCCGAACGGAAACTGCCGCGCACAAATCACGTTTTCCGCCAAATCCGTTGCGGAAAAGTTATCTACTTGACAATACGGCAGAAATTTTGTTATACCGCACAATGCCAGGAAAGTGCAGTTTTTAAAACAGCAACCCGGAGCGTAAGCGACGGGTTTTTCGGTTGTGATACCGTTGAACAAGTCACTCACTTACGTTCCCGGACTGCTATCCTGCTTAAAATACCACATTATTCGCGTGGAAAAGTATATATCAGACACTACAGTCCGTGTCAATGTAGTTCTTCACGCAAAGAAAAAAAACGATGATTTGCATGAAAATTGGACTTTTGCAACGAAAAAAAAATGATATAATGACCCATGGAAAAATGATGACAGGTTGTTGATGGTTTGTTTTTTATCATGCCTGTTATCCTGTTTTGGTTTGTCTTTTCCTCTGCGTTTCAACTGACTTTTTCAGTCACAGCAAATACGCGCAAACGATTGTCGATTTTGAAGTCAATTGCTTCGCCATCGACGCAAAAAATGCTTCTTTTTTCCGAATTCTCGACTGTTCGAGGAAGGGGAATGTTGTTTTTTGACCCGGCACTTTCCGGGGTTGTTCGGTATCTGTCCTTTTTTCAGTGACTGAAGGAGAGAAAATTGAATCGTGTTCTTATTATCGGAGCCGGCGGTGTCGGCCGCGTTGTGGCTTTTAAAGCCGCTCAAAACCCCGAAGTCTTTGGGGAAATTACCTTTGCAAGCCGCACGAAATCGAAATGCGACGCCATCGCTCAAGAATTACCGCGACCGGTTCGCACCGAAGCGGTGGATGCGGACAAAGTCCCGGAACTTGTCGCTTTAATCAACGACGTCAAGCCGCAACTCGTGATTCACGTTGCGCTTCCGTATCAGGATTTGACAATCATGGACGCCTGTCTTGCAACCGGTGTTCATTATCTCGATACGGCCAACTACGAACACCCGGACGAGGCGAAATTCTGTTACGGGCCGCAGTGGGAATATCATGACCGTTTTCAAAAAGCCGGGCTGATGGCTTTGCTCGGCAGCGGTTTCGATCCCGGCGTGACGAACGTGTATGTCGCGCGTGCGAAAAAACATCATTTCGATCGCATGGACACCGTTGACATTCTCGACTGTAACGGTGGCGATCACGGCTACCCATTCGCGACGAATTTCAACCCGGAAATCAATATCCGCGAAGTGTCGGCCAAGGGGCGATACTACGAAAACGGCACTTGGCACGAAACGGAGCCGCTTTCGGTCAAAAAAACGTTCGATTTCGCCGAAGTGGGGCCGAAAGACATGTACCTTTTGTACCACGAGGAGATGGAATCGCTGGTCAAACATTTCCCGGAAGTGAGGCGAATGCGGTTCTGGATGACGTTTGGGCAATCGTACCTGACGCATCTTCGCGTACTGGAAAATGTCGGCATGACGCGCATCGACCCCGTGATGTTCGAAGGCCGTGAGATTATTCCGTTGCAATTTTTGAAGGCGTTGTTGCCCGATCCGGCTTCGCTTGGTCCGCGAACGGTCGGCAAGACGAATATCGGCTGCTGGATTCGCGGCGTCAAAGACGACCAACCCCGCACGTATTACATTTACAACGTGTGCGATCATCAGGAGTGTTATGCGGAAACCGGTGCCCAGGCGGTGAGCTATACAACCGGCGTACCGGCGGCGGTTGGTGCGGCGATGATGCTTCAGGGCATCTGGCACGGCCACGGCGTATTCAACATGGAACAGTTCGACCCCGACCCGTTCCTCGACCTCGTTACGAAATGGGGGTTGCCGTGGGTTGAAACGTTCCCGGATGTGGATGAAATTTGAGTAGTGTGTTTATCGCCCCAAGGGGACACAGTGTTGCCATCGCCCCACAGGGGCGGAATTCCACGATGCCCCACATGGGATTTTCGACCCTGTAAGGGTCGAAAAAATTTTGGATGAGGAAACAACGATGCCGCAATCATTCGCACAGATTTATCTGCACATCGTGTTTTCGACCAAAACACGACAACGGTTTTTAATCGCGGATCAACTGCGCGAACAACTCCACGCATACATTGTCGGCATTTGCAAAAATCAGGATTCGCCGACGATTATGGTTGGCGGTGCAGAAGACCATGTTCATTTGCTTTGTTGCCTTGATCGGCAAAAGACCGTTGCCGACCTCGTTCGAGATGTCAAAAGCAGTTCGTCAAAATGGATCAAGCAACAAAACACCGATTTACGCGATTTTGAATGGCAGGCGGGCTATGGTGCTTTTTCGATCAGTCCGTCGCATAAGGAAATATTAAAACGATATATTGCAAACCAAATGGAACATCATCGCAAGGAATCGTTTCAGGACGAATTGCGGCGGTTGTTTCAAAAATATAATGTCACTTACGATGAACGGTATGTGTGGGATTGAACAGAACGCCGGTTTTAATCGCCCCAAAGGGGCGGAACATAATAGCCCAGGGTAAGGCGTACTCGCCGCAGCCCTGGGTTAGCGTTCCCCCCCCAAAAAAAATTATCGCCCTGTAAGGGCGGGACAAAAACAGTCCATGACTGAAACAGAAGTTATGTGATCATGTCAACTTTTGAAAATGCCAACAAGATGCTCCAGCGGCTCGTCGAAGCAGGATTATTGCATCCGAAGCCGGGGTTATCTCTTGAACAGATAAAAGAAGCTGAAAAGAAATTTGATCTGACGCTTCCGCCATCGGTTGTCGAGTGGTTGACGTACTGCAACGGCCAAAGGAAATTTATGGCTTGGGGAAACATGCATGAATTGGACGATATAACATGTCATGCCGTACATACACCACACTGGAAGAATCGGGGATGGACACCGGTTGGCACAGACGGTTGCGGCAGTTATTATCTTGTGATCAAACACGAAACTTCGGAAGGAACACTCTATCCAGTCATTTTTGCCGACAAAGAACACACCTTCATTTATGAAGGTGAAGTAAGCGTTTTTGAAGAACAAGGACTGTTTTGCGACCACATCAGTTACGTGGTTGCATCGGATTTGCCTCATTTTTTGGAGGGGGTTTTTCTGTATGAGGAACACCGCAAAAAGTATTGGGATGGAGATGAATACGAGTATTTGAATTTCTGGTGGCCGTTCGATAAAAAACGTGTTCGAGAATTTGACCCTGACATAGAAAAAATCGGAATCATCACGCCATGGGATGCAAGAATACAATCAATTCGTCTCAGTGTTTTCTTATGGTCGCTGTATGAGAAGGATCGCGAAAAGGCACGAAAAAGACTTCTCGAAGCCGTCGAATTGGCAAAGGAAGACAATTACGTTTCCAATGAAATGGTGTATAACATTGATGCCCTTGCCGAAAACGGTTTCATTCGGGATACGTTAAACGTAATACGGAGTTTACCGCCGTCTTATGAGCGTGCCCATTCGTTTTGTTACATTACATTCTGTAAATCAGAACATTTCGACTGCACACCGGAGGAAGTCGTTGAAACCGCCCTCGACATTGCCGAAGAAGGATTCAACATGCTCGGTAGCGCATTGCCACCAGACAAGTGCGACAGGTATTTTGCTCATTACGTCGATAATATTTACGTTTTGATCAATGCGTTTGCCGACGAGCGAAACCTACAAAACGCGGAAACATACCTGAGCCGTCTCTGGCAGCTTGTCCGGCAGTTGACCGACCCGATGGACCGTATTCTTTCATTCATCGGCATTTCTCATGGATTCTGCCGCAACGGGAATGATAGTATCGCCAAGACAATGATCGATGAGATAATGCAAATGGTCAGCCAAGCCGATACCAGTTTGTGGGATAAATACGAATTTTACGATGATAACCCATTGACCTACGAAAATGTCATTTCCTGGGTCGAGAGGGTAAAAAAAGAGCTTGTGAAGAGTTGATTTGAAGACAAAACCCCACAATGATTGTCCCTCCCTTACAGGGCGGCTAAATATTTTTAACCGTAACCCAGGGCTGCGCGGAGTACCGCTTACCCTGGGCTATGATGTGTAGCCCTTACAGGGCAAAGACATGCGCGTTGCAGGCAACGCGGCTACCCCACACTCCATACTTTGCACTTTGAACTAATCACTAGCCACTAACAACTAATCCCTCACCCCCTAACCCAAAGGCTTGCATGAGATGAACGCACTGTTTGCGCTTCCCAATTTTGATTATTCGTCGTTT
>WRMR01000368.1 GCA_009776995.1 Planctomycetaceae bacterium
CCGAAGCGACGATTTCACCGCTCCAAGTGGCAACATCACCGCTCCAAGTGACGATTTTACCGTTAAAAAAGGCAACATCACCGCTCCCTGGCGATGATTTCATCGCTCAAAGTGCGAACATCACCGCTCCCTGGCGATGATTTCACCGCTCAAAGTGCGAACATCACCGCTCCCTGGCGATGATTTCACCGCTCAAAGTGCGAACATCACCGCTCCCTGGCGATGATTTCACCGCTCAAAGTGCGAACATCACCGCTCCTTAGCGATGATTTCACCGCTCCAAGTGCCAACATCACCGCTTCGGGTGGCAACACTTCAAGTTCATGGTTTCAGAATTCAAATCCCGTATCCTTTTCGATCCGCCGATTTGCCAACCCTTCCGAAGCCGGCAACACAATCCGGGCACGTTCCTTCAGCGAATCTCCTGATGACGCATGGATGTTCGAGTCTCCCTTGCATCGGTAAAATTCAAACATCCTTGATACACATTAACAGCCTCAATACCATTGTTGCCTGGTGCCCGGCACAGACAAGCACGCGCGGAGCCATTAAACCACGACCCGGCCTTGCCTCGTTTTCGCCGTCACCGCATACATAAAGATTTTTCAGCTTTCGATCTGTGCGTATCGTATTGGCGGATTCATACCCCGCCAGACCGGACGCAGCCACGATTTTTACATCCGAACGGCTTGTCAGCAAAGTATTGATCAACATGGCCTTTTCTTTGGGCGAATCAAATGCCTCGCACACAATGCCGTAACCTTCAAACAACCTGTTCGCATTGGTTTCATCGATTT
Organism: Planctomycetaceae bacterium; assembly: GCA_009776995.1. Classification (GTDB taxonomy): domain Bacteria; phylum Planctomycetota; class Planctomycetia; order Pirellulales; family Thermoguttaceae; genus WRMR01. The sequence continues at coordinate 798 of WRMR01000368.1, forward strand.
TGACTTGCTCTGCATGAATTGTGATATATGGGTTGATTTTCCGTAATTGCTCTGACAATGCTTCAGTTTTTGGCCTGCCTAAATGCTCGACATAATAACTCTGCCTGTTTAAATTGCTTGGTTCAACAACGTCAAAATCCACAAGCAGCAGACTGCCCACGCCGATACGTGCAAGCGCAACCGCTATGTTGGAGCCGAGTCCGCCTAATCCGGCGATAGCGACTTTGCCCTGTTTTACCCGGTCATGCACCTTTGGCGTATGCCGGGCTGCCATCATTTTTTCCAATTGACGTTGCGACGGCATGACGCCTTTTTCAATAAAAAAAACTTCATCGCCGGAACTCAGTGGATGATCCTCGTTAAGCTGATGGCCATTGAGTATCACAACCACACCGGGCTTGGAACCGAATATGGTGTTACGGAGTGCAAGTACGGTCTTTTCCGTTGTTTCCAACTGCTCGCCGTTGAGTTCAATCTTCATGCGTCAATCACATCCGAAAAAACACGTAACAGTCCCGGTGATTTCATGCCAAGCCGACAAAATGTTTGAAGCCTTAATCACTTTCGTACCTTTGTTTTCTTTTCAGGAAATCCCCACACTCGTCAAAACGCGATGCGACAGCTCATTCCAAGGTAGTCGCCCGTTGGGTGGAAAGATTTGCCGACGTAACGGGCGTCGGTCATATCGTGAATATAATTGACAGCCCATTTGACCTGGGGGTTCCAATACCAGTTCAAAGCCACGCCGATTTGATGGTTCGTCATCCGGTCATCGGCATTTGCCAATGATGCGAGCGAGTTGTAAAACCCGTACATGGTCGCCAGTTCCCAAGCCCCATATCCGGATGGCCAATTGACACCGCTTTGCTTCTCGAATCGTAAAGGGTGAGAGACATCGACACCGTCCCAACTGGCGGATTTCAGGTTGTATTTGCGATAATTGTTCGTGAGAAACCACCTGGCCATGACAAAGCCGCCATAATTCGTCTGGTTGCCGATATTGGCACCACTGCTTATGACATCGGCATAGTGCTGGAGAAACAGATCCGTTTGAACACAAAACCGCCCTTCCTGCCAGGCAATTTCAAAGCCTGTTTTTTGATACTCGTTGCTAAAAAAATTTTCCAAACTGTTGGGATTATAGACATCCCAGCCGCCCGGTCGGTTGAATGCCAATGGCCTGCTGCCGGTTGAATTAACGTAATTGTAATACGCTCCGTAAAGGAACAGACTGTGTCCGTCCCGGCAAAACACCGGAGCGAACGTCATCCGCGTATTGAGGACGATTCCCTGGTTATCGTCTTTCTGATAGTGTATGTCGCTAATATTGGTCGCGTTATAGACGCCAAAGAACAGGCGAAGCCGATCTTCGGCAAACAAATGGCGGGATGTGATCCCCAACCTTCGTGACATGAAGTGCTGCCCGGCAGGAGCCGGAGCTTCCATGAACGTGTAGTGTGGCGCAGGGATGCAAATTTCGGAACCGGCATCTTCCACATACTGATGTCCAATACGCACGTATTGCAAAATCGGCACGTTCTGGGTGCCCAGAAAGACATCCTTGTAACTGGCATTAAAATTGGTGTTTTTCTCAAGGCCAAGATCAAATCTGTAATCAAGAAAACCATAGCCCGTCCCGGACGTCATAAGGCGGGCTTCGCGAAAACCAAATCCGTTTTGCGTATCGACATTGACGCCTCTGGCCGTATCCAACCCGTCCCAATTGTTGTTCATGGCAGTAACATAGTCCATGAAAACCAAAGCACCCACTTTGGGTGGCGTCCAACCCTTGCTTGCATCCGGCTTGTCAGCCTTTACCGCAAGTTGGCTTTTCAGGAACTCGATTTCCCTTGCCAGTCCATCCCGTTGGTCTTCTACGGTTATTGGCTGCATGGGCGCAAAGTATGTCGTCCCATACTCCACCGCAGTCTGTGAATATGTACTTAATGTCCCGGCAAGATACAAAAGTACCGTAACAAAACCGGTAAATCCCTTACCAATGCTTTGCATATCCTCCTCCTATGCTTTTGAAAAACTCATGTTGATTTTGATACTGCGACTTGAAAGCTACAGAATCAGACAAGTCAAATCATTTTTTAGAAACGAATTGTATTCTATTGGGGGGAGAAGGGGACAGCATTTTACAATTTCAGTAAGTCTTGCAATGTTACGGAATTCACATAATTATCAATCACTTGGTAAAGCCCTTTCCAAAAACCAAGTGTTTTACAGTATTGACTGTGTTCACATTGATTGACATCATCTAGCAGACATGCGACAGGTGCCAGTTTGCCTTCAATTGCGCGTAATATTTCACCGACTGTATATTGATCGGGTGTTTTTGACAGCATGTATCCGCCGCCGGAACCGCGTCCGCTGCGCAATAACCCTGCTCTTGTAAGGTTCGTCACGATTTGCTCCAAATACTTGAGCGATATTCCTTGACGCTCTGAAATATCCTTAATAGGAATCCATTCGTCAACACTATGCTCCGCAATATCGATCATCATTCTTAATGCGTATCGGCCTTTCGTGGATACCTTCATAAGTCTAATCCAGTGATACTATAGGTTTTGTATGATTTCAAGCAAACATAAAATTCCACATAAGCAAATAGTTTACCAGGAAATCGGTATCACGTCCAGCCGGAATACAAAGTAGGTTTTTTGGCAAGAAAAACAAAATTTTCAGGATTGCAATTGACGATATCCGCCCTGTTTTTCACGATCCTGATGGTCATGTCTCCACCAGAATCCATAAACTTCATTCCGTCGGTTTCGGCGGTTTGTGACCATATTTGGTTTCAAATTGAGCGGCAAACTTACCTTCAAGTTGCCGATCCTCACGGTCATCATCAAACCCATGTGATCGGCGAATCGGGACAAGATCACACAGCAGATCACGAATCCGCTCATGGTCACCATCATTCAGGAAAAAACACCTCTATCGTGATTGCGGCTGTAGCGGTTTTGCTTGCCTTCACCGCCGTGTTTTATCTCAGGAATAAAAAGAAAATCGAGACTCGTTCCGAATGAAAAAGGTTTTACCCGCGAAAAGCGTTGGGCAGGGAGTTCATGTCATTTACAGTCCCGTAGTCGCTTTTTGAGGAAATGGAATCGAACGTATTGGAGAGTTTTTTGACGCGATATGCTTGGAAAACCATGATGGGAAGACCGGCTATTAAGAGTTGAAGTCGGGGGTGTAAATTCCCCGGCCCCGATTGAGGGAGTTTGAAATGACCGATTATTACGTGTCACCAGGTTCGTTTTGGCGGTCGTTTGGTGAAGTCATGGTTGTCTTTCATCAGACGCCAGATGACACGAGCCAACTTGTGTGCCACGGCGATCATCGCGTAACGGTAGCCTCTGTGGGTATGACGTTCGAAGATACGATTGAAATCATGATGCTTTTTGCAGACCGTGACGGCCGACATGTACATCGCCCAGCGCAACAGCGGCGAGCCGCGTTTGCTGATGGGGGTACGGCCTTGAATGCTGTCGCCGGATTTGTATTCGCTGGGGTCGAGGCCGCAAAAGGCCGAGTATTTTTCCGGCCCGGCGAACATCGTCACGTCGCCGCTTTCGGCAAGGATCGTCGCGGCAAGTTTCGTGCCGATGCCAAGCGAAGTGATCGGGCACGGCGTTTCCGTCATTCGTTTTCGCAGTTCGACATTAACTTCCTTGACTTGCTTTTCCACGAAGTCAAGAAAATCAGCGATCATGCGAAACTGGTGGTTGACGGTTTCATCGCCTTGTTGTGTTCCAATCGATTCTTTGGCACGACTCAAAAGCAAATCGATTTTTTCCTGCGAAAACCTTTTGCGACTTGCCTGTTCGAGAACGGTTTGAACCAACTTTCGATTGCCGATCAGCGAACAAGGTGTAATACCGACATCGCGAACCAACTGCCGGATCGACGAAAGGAACGGTTTGCTGAAAATGCCTTCAACCCCCGCTTCGGGCGGGGAAACTGATGCGTTTTTCCGGTCAGATGCCGCGAAAATCCATGCGGTAAAAAATTCCCAGCTTCACAAAGTGGAATATCTGGGAAAAAGAGGGAAAACCTGACGTCACAAAACACGTCACCTGAGCATATTTCGAGCTTTCAAAATATGCTCTTTGCTTGTCGCAAGTCTTTTTACAGAAAAGACTTAAAAACACGCCCGACAGGATTCGAACCTGTAACCCTCGGTTCCGAAGAACGGAGCACTATCGAGTTCTGGTTTCACATGGCGCGGGCTTCGGTGTCGTTGGTGACTTGCTCCGTTTCGAGATTCCACTGTAGTTTGTGACCGCTGAACCGCATTGAAATCACCACAATCATCGGGTTCGCCTACTTCGCTCTGACAACGGGAAGTTCGTTCCAGGAGACCGTGTAGCTCGGACTGCAATGATCCGATGCTCCCC
>WRMR01000369.1 GCA_009776995.1 Planctomycetaceae bacterium
GCCGGAACCACATTTCCGAACGTGCCAGCGTGACCGTCACGAGCGTTTTACAAAACAGTGCTGGACGCATGATTTTCGGACGGTATGAATATACCACCAAGCGGCTCGGCGGCACGACCGTTACCATAGACGGTACGCCCAGAACTCCCGTGATTTCGAGAAATTGAAACTTTTTGCATCATTCTCACGTTTTTTCACCACGTCATGATGTCAGGGCGGTTATGCTGTGACCGCCGGGATTTTATGTGTGGTAGTAATAGTAATTGAGACATGATCCAGGACAAGCGATTCGCCAAATTGCTGCAACAGGACAAACGCTTCAAACCGGAGGCTTATTCCTTCGTGTATGAGGTGCTTGATTATGCGCATAACCGTTTGCACTTGGGGGAATGTTGCCCGAGTGAACCGGTGAATGTTGCGCCGGAGTTTGAATCCGATGAACAAGACGCTGAACCGCCGGGAGAAGCCGGTGATGAGAGCAAGCATATCACCGGTCAGGTGCTTGCCGACGCGGCACGGCAGTACGCTCTCGAAATGTACGGTTTCATGGCCAAAGCTGTGTTGGAAGGTTTCGGCATCAAATGCACCGGCGACATCGGTGAAATCGTGTACAACATGATCAAAATCGGCTGCATGCGCAAAACACCGAACGACTCCCGTGCGGATTTCGACAACGTTTACGACTTCGCAACCGCCTTCGAACAGGATTTCGTCATCGGACCACGCGCAAAGTGATTTTCTTGATGGTTGATCTTGCCCACCGAAAAGCCGATTGGGTCAGGCCTGTGCATATGCGATGAACAACGAAATCGAATAGACATCATTTCCCACCCTGACGAAAACGGAAAATTGAGGTTGTTCCTGTTACGCATCGTATGCTACTGAGATTACTCTGTTGATAGAAATGAGGTAAAACTGAGGTATTGGGCATATCACCAATGATTCCATCCCACAACTGCCGAACAGTGACGCCATCTCAAATGTCAATTCGATCGTTTTGTAACAGAACGGCCACGCAATCATGACATCACCAACAGAACCACGCCATCTCATTTTGCGCAGCATCGACGACATGGGGGCGTTCATCGCGGAATATCCCGGAAATGCCACGTATTGGATACAGGTGATTTTCTCGCGTTTGGGCGGCTGTTGTGTTCTTGGCATGGGCATCATGAGTGTGTCGGGTGGGCATTGGGCTCTTGCTAATGTCCGAAAAGCCAATCCGGGCGAAATTCCTGATTACTTTTATCCCGTCGTCTGGGGAATGATGACCGTTTTTCCTGTTGCGATATTGCTTTTCTTTATTTACGCAATCCATCGCAACAGGAAAAACCCTTTGATTTACGGGCTGTATGAAAAGGGATATGTCGTTGTGTGCCGCAACAAAACGTATCGGCGGGTTTTCTGGGACAGTATCAGCCGGATTCGCGTCAGGACACAGGGAAGAAAGAAACCGCGCATTCTTGGCATGGTGATGGAAATTTCAACGCCGGAACAATGGGTGGAAACCCGACAGGAGTTCATTTTCTCTGAGTTTTTCCACAACGGTGAACAACTGTGCCAACACGTCTTGGATTCTGCACCCCACGCGGAAACAATGGAAAAGCCGAACATCACACGGCGACAACACATCATGATACTCATCGCATTCGTTCTTGTCATCCCGACGGTGGTATTGTTCCAGCATTTCCTCCGGTATATCAAAACGCGAAGTGCGGTTTCCAAAGACTGGCAAATCGAGAGTCAGATCACCGGCGGGACAATGCACTTTGCCTTTTACCTGCCGCCGGGGTATCAGTATGACAATAGCGGCCGCAAATATCCGGTGCTTTATCTTTTTCACGGATTTCGTGACAACCATACCAGTTGGCTGGACCACGGTGAACTGCGGCGCATCGCGGACGAAACCATTCGCAGCGGCAAGGCCCTTCCGATGGTCATCATCATGCCGCACACGCCTGGCGGATTTTACGGCAACGGGTTTGACGGCCGCAATCGTTACGAGGATTATTTTTTCACCGAACTGATCCCGTTCGTCGAAAAACATTTCAGGGTGCGCCCCGGCAAGGAACACCGGGCAATAGCTGGCATTTCGATGGGCGGTCAGGGGGCGTTTTATTACGCGATGAAATACCCGGAGTTGTTCGCTTCCTGTTGCCCGATGGGCGGGGCATTCCATTTCACTGACCTTGATGGTGTGCAACCTGGCCGGGAAATAGTGGACGGCAACCCAAACGACCTCGGTGTTCTCCTGCAAAAGACCGCCGAACTACGATTGGCCGAAAAACAATTAACGCCTGATTCTGACGAACGGCAAGACACGTTCGTCAGGTTTTATTTCGATTGCGGCGAACAGGACGGTCTCATCAAAATCAACCGGGACTTGGACGCCAAAATGCAGGAACTGGATATTCCACATGAGTTCCGCACTCGCCCCGGCGGTCACGACTGGCAATGCTGGCAAGGTGCTTTGCCTGAAGTTCTCGAATTTGTCAGTGGTACGTTGACACAATAACCGTCGCACCGGAAACGAAAACCATGACCGAATACGACGTCACCATCATCGGGAGCGGACCGGCGGGTGCGACACTGGCGCGGTTGCTGGCGGGAAAGTACCGTATTTTGCTGATGGACAAGTCGCGTCCCAAATGTTGCGGGGGACTCCTCGCGCCGGACGCACAGAAGATGATTGCCCGGCTCGGCCTGGTTTTGCCGGACTCCGTGTTGCAGGGGCCGCAGCTTTTTTCAGTCCTCGTCCATGATTTCGACAACCAGCTTTCGCGTTCCTATCAGCGGCATTACCTCAACATGAACCGCGAAAGGTTTGACCGGTGGCTCCTTTCGCTTGTTCCGCAAAATGTCGATAGGATAGTCCCCTGCCGTTATTTGCGTTGTGAATCTGATGCAAAGTCCGGGTTGTTGACGGTGTATTACACTCAGGACAACATCACGCAGACCGCCGGAACGCGCGTGTTGATTGGTGCGGACGGCGCGTTTTCAAGCGTCCGGCGGCAGTTCATCCCCGGCCATGCCGACCGGGAAATGTACGTTGCCGTGCAGCAGTGGTTTGAGCCGGGGCTTGCCGCGTCCTGCTACGGCGCGATTTTCGACCGCGAAATCACGGATTACTATTCCTGGACAATCCCGAAAGGTGACCGCCTCATTGTCGGTTCGGCCATTCCGGTGAAAATCCGGGTGCGCGAACGTTTTACCCAGTTGCTCGACAAACTCAGAAAGGTTGGCTTACCGCTGGAAAACGAAGTCTTTCGGGAATCGGCGCAAATTGTCCGGCCACGCTCGTCGCGCGCAATTTGTCCCGTCGTGGCCGGTCAACAGGAGACCCTGCCAATCGCCTTGCTGGGCGAAGCGGCAGGATTCATCAGCCCGAGTTCCGCCGAGGGGATCAGTTATGCCATGCGAAGTGCCGTTGCCCTGGCCGACGCACTGATTCCGGGAATCGATGGTTTTCAGCGACGTTACCTGCGAAATCTGCGCCCGCTGTACCTCAACCTGGGGTTGAAACACGCCAAGCGTCCGGCGATGTACTCACCCCTGTTGCGAAAGCTCATCCTCAAAACCGGCCTGATGGCAATTGATGTGCGGGAGGAATGAGTGGAACCCTGCCATAGCACCGCGATTCATTCCGGCTTTGATTCACCGGAATGATGTTGCAAACGTTCACGGATTTTGTTTGCCGAACAGCGTAAACGGTGCAGCCTGGACAATCTTGACCGGAAGAATTTGCCCGACCAGCGATGGCGGGCCGTCAAACACGACAATTCGGTCGCAGAGCGTGTGACCGGTCAATTGCACCGTGCCTTGTTTGTCAGGCGTAGTGCCTGGTGTGCTATCCGGCAGATCAATTTGCACAAGGGTTGTTGCGATTGGTTCGGCATTTTGCCGTTTCGACGCGGTTTTGCTGACGCCTTCAACGAGAATCTCAACCGTTTGGCCGACCATCGCTTCGTTGAGTTCAAGACTGATCGCATTTTGAATAGCGAGCAGTTCGTTATTGCGACGTTTTTTCACCGTTTCAGGCACATCATCGTCAAACAACTCACCGGCTTTTGTGCCGGGACGCTCGCTGTACTTGAAAATGAAACTGTTCTTGAACCGGCAGTACCTGACCAGATCAACCGTCTGCTGGTATTCGCCGTCCGTTTCGCCGCAAAAGCCGACGATGAAGTCGCTGGTCACCGCCGCGCCGGGTATTATCGCGTTGATCCGGTCGAGCAGATCGCGGTATTCCTCAACGGTGTAATGCCGTTTCATGCGTTGCAACACCGCGTTCGATCCGCTCTGTGCCGGGACATGCACAAACGGCATGACCTTCGGCAGGTCGTGAATGGCTTGTAGCAACTCGTCGGTCATTCCTCGCGGGTAACTCGTGACAAAGAGCACGCGACGAATGCCGTCGATGCTTTCGATCATCGCGAACAGGTCTTGCAACCGCCAGATTTTTTCGCCCTGGGGGTAACGGTAGCTGTTGACCGTCTGGCCGATCAGCGTCACTTCGAGACAGCCCTGATCGGCAAGTTGTCGGATTTCGGCCTCAATTTCCTGGGGCGGACGGCTCTGTTCCGGCCCGCGAACACTTGGCACAATGCAGTAACTGCAAAATTTGTCGCAACCGAACATGATACGCACCATGGCCTGGTACGGATTGCCGCGAGTACGCAAAAGCCGCTGCGGGTTGAATTGCCGGAAACTGTCGCGTACCGTCGCAGAGGAGTGACGAGTGGCAAGTGGCGAGCGGCGAGTGTTGATCTTTCCATGTTCGCGACGTATGCGGTCAAGACTGACTTCGATTTGCCGTTTCCGGGTTCGTTCAACGGCCTTGACCAGATCGGGCAATTGACGGAGTTGCCCGGGACCGAGTATAATGTCAACATGCGGGGCGCGTTGGAAGATCGCCTCTTTGTCCTTTTGCGCCATGCAGCCCATGACGCCGATGATCGCGCCCGGTTTTTGATCCTTCCAATGCTTGAGCCGGCCGAGGGCACTGTAAATTTTGTCCTCCGCGTGTTGTCGCACGCTACAGGTGTTGAACAGCACGATGTCGGCGTGACGTTTCGCGGACACGGGCTGATAACCAGCCTCCATCAGCCCGGCCATGGCCCACTCGCTGTCCAGAACGTTCATCTGGCAACCG
>WRMR01000370.1 GCA_009776995.1 Planctomycetaceae bacterium
TCGATTGATCCTTTTCAAACGCCTGCGTTTTCAAATCGTTGTTGCCGAACGTGAGCAGGGATTGATACGCGCGGTCGGGCGTCAAGTCGAGTTTCGACGCGAACGCTTCGCGGCTGTCCGGCGCATGGCAGGACACGCAACGGTCGTTCAGCACCGGCTGCACAAGGTCCGGGAATCGGAGCGGCCAACTGCCGGACGGGTCGGGCTGAATCCGTGATGGTTCACGCAAAGCCGCCAGGGGGGTGGGCCCGGCCATCGGCGAGTTTTCCCGTGTTTCGTGACATCCGATGCACGTTGCCTGTTCGTTCGGCATGAGATAGGCCAGTGAACGCATGGTCTGGACCGCGATACCGTTTTCGTCGAGTGCCTGGAAGAAATACGGCATTCCGGACGGAACGCGGAAATACGCCGAGCCGTCCGGTTCGACGGGTACGGTGCCGAGTACGAATTTGCCTGTGTCCTCCGCCGAAACGCTCAACACCGGCGTGTTCATGTGCGGCTGCACCTTGGGGATGACCGCCACGACGCGGAGGCTTCGCACGCTCTGTTTTTCCGGCGTGAAACCGTATTCGCGCAAGCCCTCGTAAATGTCCTGCACGAAAAATTCGCCTTCCTGCGGGCCATCCCATTCAATGTCACTGGGAATCATCGGCGGAACCGTGCGGCTTTTGACCGGGATCGGATTCATCGACGAAATGGCTTCATCGCGGTAAAGGAGTTCCAGGTTGCCGAAGCGGTCGAAATAGTAAATGCCGAAATTGTTCGACGGGTTCTCTTCCTCATTGCTCACACGGCAGTGCGGCGGCAGTTGCTTGTCGCTCCAACTGACGAGGTAGTAATCTTCCGAAAGCGGCCAGGGATTCGCGTAATAATGCGACGGCCAGCCTTCCGTTTCCGGGAACTGCACTTCCGGGGTCAGACGTTCAATCGGAGCATCGCCTTCGGTGCCGTGCTTCCGGTCAAGCAACACGAGCGAGCCGCCGAAATTGGAATGGTGCGCCGAAGCGACGAAAATCAGTTTGTTCGAATCGGGAACCGCCCGTGGCTCGATCACCACCTGCGGTCTGACCGTATAGTTGCCGTAGAGCAGGCTCGTTTTCGTGCCGTCGGGGTTGGTCGCCCAGAGGCTGAAAAAATGGCCGTTGAAGCGGTCGATATAATCCCATCGCGTGTAAGCGATGCGTCCGTCGTTCATCACGGCGGGCGTCCACTCGAAATTTTCAAACGCGGAAATCTGCCGCATGGTTTTGCCGTCAGGATCAATCGAATGCAGTGTAAACACGGGAACCGGACGGAAATTGTCGCCGCCGCAGCGCACATAACTGTTCGGCAAATGGTTTTCGCACATCAGGGACACGTCGAGTACGCCGGTTTGCAGGGCGGCACCTTTGCGCGTCGAAAGAAATGCAATGTCACCGTTCGGCAAATAGCGTCCGTCGAAATCATCATACTTCCCGAAGGTCAGTTGCCGGGTTTTGCCGGTGGCGATTTCCATTTCGTAGAGATGAAAGAACGATTCCTCCCGGATGGCGTTTTTGTCGGTTTTGTTCGGGAGATCGGACAGGGCCGGATCAAACTGCGAGTAGGCAAACAGCACTTTTTTCCCGTCATACGAGACATCCGGGCGGAAGTAGGTTCCGTTTTTCCAATCGGAGGTCAGGTTGACGAGTTCCGGTTTGCCCGATTTGATGTTCTTAATCTGGCAAATCGCTCCGCCGCCGCGCTGCCAGAAACAGTAATACTGGTCGGACATGTGCGGAAACGTTGACGGGGCGTGTTTGGCAAACAGAACGGAATCGAAATCAAGCAACGGATTGCTCAGCGCCAGTTTGCGAATCGCCCCGCGCAGACGGAAATACGCCGCCGTGTCAAACGGACCGTTTTTGACCTGCTCGAACACCGCTTCCGCTTCGGCAACATCGACGCCCTTGTGCCGCAGGTCATCGGCGAGTTGCTTGCCGCTCTCCAAAACCTTATGGAACACGTTTTCTGAAATGAGGCTGACTTGAGTTTCGTCGCCGGGATGTTGATGCCTCTTTGACCACTGACTGGTACTGCTTTGCGTCGCGTTCTTGCCGAGGGCGATATTGTCGTCACTGTCCGGCGGAAAAACCTGCACTTCGTCGAGGTGCAAATAACTCGTGCCTTCGATGGACAATCGCAGGAACCGTCCGGCAACCGGCTTGTCGGCAAACGCAACCTCAAGCGGCTTGCCGTCGGTGGCCCCGTAAAACATGGTGCCGTCATTTTGCCAGATTTTTTCCCACTGCCGACCGTCCGGCGAAACGGACATGATCAAAAACCGGTTTCGTTCCCCGCAGGCGTCGCAACGATTGTAAAGCCGGATTCGCCCGATATTCAACGTATCGCCGAGGTCGAGTGTCCAATACGGGTTCAACTGGTTTTCCGTATGAAAGCCCCATGTCCCGTCAATCACGCCGTTGACGGCACCGACGGCATCCTCTTCGCAGGCGATGGTCTTGCCCGACCCGGGTGCATAACGCAATTCCGCCTGCCGCAGCCAATCGCGTTGCAAGATTTGCTCCCAGACAACCGAATCATCGGCAACTGCGGTTCCTGCGATAATAACAATTGACAAACATGCAATAAGTGTCCGTGTCATGATATTCCTCTCACAACAGACTGGTTGTATCCAGCCGTAAAAAATGGTTGATTTACAACTCTCTTGATTCCAACAAATGTTGAATACGATTGCGGAATTTTAACAATTCCTGCTCCTGTTCCAGGTTGTAAAATCCCTGGTACAACGCGTAAAGGTCCATCCAAACAATCAAGCGGTACAAATCCTCCCGGCTGAGGTGAACATCGGCGTGTGCTTCGATTTGCGGATTTTCACGATTCATGAAAACCGCCAGTAAAAGGCTTTGTGACGCCGGTGCGGTACCGGAAACCGAAATGTCACGTTCAAAAGCCACATCTTTCAAAGTACCACCACCGTTTTTCACCAACATTTCGGCGGCGGCTCGGATGGCTTCAATTTGGGGTGAACCGGGGTTACTCCGGTAAATTCCCAGTGCCCTGCTCCCGATGGCCCCCAACTCCCCGTACAGCGGTCCGCCGAGTTTGACCGTTCCGCCGCCAAACGTCAGGAGCGAATGATACGAATGTTCTGCGGTCAGGTCAAAAGTCGTTGCCGGGCCGTCCGCATTTTGCGGGGAATGGCAGGACACGCAGTGTTGATCGAGAACGGGCTGCACAAGTTCCGTATAGCGAAACGGCCATGTTCCGATGGGATCGGGCGTCAGCTTGGACGGCTCACGGGTCAACGCGTCCGGCAGTGCTGCGCGTAACGGTGCGGACTCACGGTTTTCATGGCAACCGATGCAAGTCGCTTTTTCGCCGGGCAGCAGGTCGGTCAACGTGCGCATGGTTTGAACGGCCACGCCGTTTTCGTCGAGTGCCTGAAAAAAATACGGAACCCCGGACGGAACGCGAAAATACGCCGAGCCGTCCGCTTCGACGGGAACGGTGCCCAGGACGAATTTGCCGGGGTCTTCCGACGTGATCCCCAGGCTGGGGACATTCATGTGCGGCTGGGTTTTGGGAACCGTCGCTACGATCCTGAGACGCTTGATGCTCCGGCTTGCCCGGGTGAACCCGTATTCCTCAAGACCCTCGTAAATATTTTGAACCACAAATTCCCCCTCTTGCGGTCCGTCCCAGTCAAGGTCGCTTGGAAAATCCGGCGGCACAGGACGGCTCGTGAACGGAACCGGATTGACACAGGAAATTTTTGCGTCCCGGCAAAGGAGTTCCAGGTTGCCGAATCGATCATAGTAATAAATCCCCATGCTGTTGGAGGGATTGCGTTCTTCGTCGGAAATATAGGTGTGCGGCGGCAGGGGTTTGTCGCTCCAGCTCACCAGGTAATAATCTTCGGAAAGCGGGCAGGGATGGGCGTAATAATGGGAAGGCCAGCCTTCCGTTTCGGGAAACAGGACGTCGGGGGTGAGACGTTCTATCGGGGTTTCGCCTTCCGACCCGCGATTGCGGTCAAGGAGAGCCAGCGAGCCGCCAAACGTCGAATGATGGGCACCGCCGACAAACACGAGTTTCGATGAACCGGGAATGGCACGCGGTTCCAGGATGATGTCGGGACAAACCGTGTAATTGCCGTAAATCAATGCCGGTTTGGTGCCGTCGGGATTCTTGCCCCAGATACTGATGAAGTGCTGGGCATAGCGGTCCACGTAATCCCAACGCGTGTAAATGATACGGCCGTCGTTCATAATGTCCGGCGTCCATTCAAAATTCTCGAAGGCGGAAATTTGCCGCATGTCGCTTCCGTCGGGGTTGATCGAATGCAGCGTGTAAACCGCAACCGGCCGGAAATTATCGCCGCCACAACGCACGTAACTGTCGGGATAGTCGATTTCGCACATTTGGGTAGTGTCCAGCTTGCCGGTTTGAATGGCGGTTCCTTTGCGCGTGGACAGAAAAACGATGCGGCCGTCGGGCAGGTAACGCCCGTCGAAATCGTCATATTTGCCGAAGGTCAGCCGGTGTGCATGTCCTGTCTCGACATCCATCTCATAGAGATGAAAATAGTTTTCCTCCGCGATATTGTTCTTGTTGACTTTGTCCGCAAGCGGGGCAACGTCCGGGTTATATTCCGCATACGCGAATAACACCTTTTTGCCGTCGTGGGACAGTTCCGGGCGGAAGAACGTGCCATTTTTCCACCCGCTCGTCAAATCGACGATTTCCGGTTGGCCGGATTTGAAGTTTTTCAGGAGACAGATCGCCCCGCCACCGCGATGCCAGTAGCTCAGGCATTGATCGGACATGTGGGGAAACATGGACGGAGAGGTTTTCGCAAAGAGAATCGTGTCGAAATTCAGCAAGGGGTTCCGCAGGGCGAGTTCCCGAACAACGTTGCGAAGCTCCAAGTAGCTCTCTTGCGTCACCGGAGATTTCTCCAAACGCCCGAACGCCGCCATTGACGGGGCAATATCGATCCCCTGCTGCTGCAGAGCGTCGGCCAACTTGCAACCGCTTTCAAGAACCCTGGAAAACGCCCGGGTCAGCATTTCCGTCTCTGTTGCATTCCCGGGGGCAAGCCGCAATTCCGCCTGCCGCAGCCAATCGCGTTGCAAGATTTGCTCCCAGACAACCGAATCGTCGT
>WRMR01000371.1 GCA_009776995.1 Planctomycetaceae bacterium
CATACCAATCGAGCGCGTCCTACGCACGGGTGATTGGGGCCAATGACCGGGTGCGCGTCGGGTTCCTCGGCACCGCCAATCGCGGTCTTCAGGACATCGACGCCTTTCTCAAACTGCCTGACATGGAAGTCGCGGCTTTGTGCGACGTTGACAAGACAGTGCTGAACCAGGCAAAAGAGAACTATGGCACCGACGCGACGTTCATTACCGACGACTTCCGCAAGGTTTACGACCGGCAGGACATCGACGCGGTCTGCATCGCGACGCCCGACCACTGGCACGCCATTCAAACGATTGACGCCTGCAAGGCGGGCAAGGACGTGTATGTCGAAAAGCCGCTTTCGGTCACGATTTTTGAAGGGCGGAAAATGATCGAAGCCGCCCGGAAGTACAAACGGGTCGTGCAGGTTGGCATTCACCGGCGCAGCGGCTTGCTCTACCGCGACCTGGCGGAAAAGAATCTCGACGAGTTTATTGGCCATGTGACCGTCGCGCGGTGTTGCCACATGAGCAACATGTACCCGGACGGCATCGGGAAAATGCAACCGTCCGCCCCACCGGCAACGCTCAATTGGGACTTGTGGCTTGGCCCGCGTGCGGAGCGGCCCTTCCAGGAGAACATCGCGCCGTACAAATTCCGGTGGTGGATCGACTATTCGTCTCAGGTGGCCAACAACGGGGTGCATTACATTGATCTTTTCCGAATGCTGGCCCGTGAGAAATTCCCAACCGATGTTTGCGCGATGGGCGGAAATTTCGCCGTCAACGACGACCGCACGATTCCCGATACGATGCACGTGATCTGGCTGTTCCCATCGGGACGGCTGTTGGAATTCAGTCATTATGAGGCGAATGCGAATCCGATTATGGCCGTTCCCGCGTTTGTCGAATTTCGCGGCACGAACGGGACGCTGTACGTCAACGACGGACGCTACGTCGTCACACCGGAAAGCCCTGGTCAATTCCAGGCCAAAGGCGTCCGCATGGAAGCCGTGGAGGTTGCGGCCAACGCCGGCGGCAGAGATCAGAACTTCGACATCACGGCACTGCACGCGCGAAATTTTATTGACTGCATCAAATCGCGCGCCTTGCCGAACACCGACGTTGAGGAAGGGCACATCAGCACGGCGATGAGTCATCTTGCCAACATCTCGTTGGCCGTCGGGCAGCGGCTCAAGTGGAACCCGGAAACCGAACGCTTCATCGGCAACGGCGAAGCCGTCGATGCTGCCAATGCCATGTTGCATTACGAATATCGCGCCCCATGGAAACTGGAAGTGTGATTCAAACGCAAAACGCAGAGCGCAAAGTGCAGAGATTGA
Source organism: Planctomycetaceae bacterium (assembly GCA_009776995.1). GTDB lineage: Bacteria > Planctomycetota > Planctomycetia > Pirellulales > Thermoguttaceae > WRMR01. The sequence continues at coordinate 1,323 of WRMR01000371.1, forward strand.
TGAGAAATTGAACCGGAAAAACACGATATGCCGCAGTCCGAACAACAACGTTCCTTGTACGGCCTTTGGGCGGCGATTCTCGTTTACAGCGGTTGGGGATTTTTCCCGCTTTATTTTGCGCTCCTGCGTCAGGTTCCGGCGTTGAATATTCTTGCCTTCCGGATGGTGTTCGCCTTTGCCGTGTTGATTTCCATCGTCCTGTTGTGTGGGAAAGGAAAAGCGGTCTTTGTAAGCCTTTCCCGGAAAAGACCGGCCTTGTGTCTTTTGTGTTCAGGCACTCTCATTTCCGGGAACTGGCTGGTTTTCGTCCTGCTTGTCCAGAGCAATCGGGTCTTGGAATCAAGTCTCGGTTATTTTATCAACCCGCTCATCAGCGTTCTGTTCGGCGTTGTGTTTCTCCGGGAACGCTTGCGGCCTCTGACCTGGTTTTGCGTTTTCCTGGCGGGTTGCGGCGTTTCGTTCTACGCGTGGGAGATCGGAACGCTTCCCTGGGGCGCGTTAGGTGTTGCCCTGACATTTGCCGGATATTCGCTGTTGCGGAAACTCAATCCCGCCACTGACTCGCTTTCCGCGCTGACCATTGAAACACTCTACGCATGTCTCCCGGCTCTTGCCTGGCTGTTGTGGCAAAACGCGTTTGCCTCGGCATGGGCGATCCATCCCCGAGTGATTGCTCTCCTGATTGGCACCGGCGTCCTGACCGCGTTGACATTTTTGATTTTCGGATTTGCCGCGCGGCGCATTCGACTTTCAACGCTGGGTATGTTACAATATCTGACGCCGACGTTCAGCTTCCTGTGCGCGGTTTGCTTTCTCGGCGAAACGATGCAATGGTTCCAGTGGATTGCGTTTGTTATCATCTGGATGGCACTGTTGCTTTATATCTATGATTCCGTTTCGTCGATGAAAGGCGGAACGGTTGTGCAACGAAAGGTGGAATGTGACAATCGCAAAAAAAACAGCAGCCGGGAACGCAGTGAGGTCACGGAGTGACCGGAAAGTGCGGTTGGAAAGCTAATTGCACGTTTTCACAATTTCATGTCCTCACTCCGTTCGCCTTCAGCGAACTGCGTTCCCGGCTACTGTTTCTTGCGGTAATCACGGCGTGACCGCCCTGCCTCATACAGGACAATTCCCCCCCAACTCACATTTTCGAGGAAACCACAATGACAAAGAAAACTCTCCCCAAAATGTTTTTGATTTTGCTGTTTTTCACCACGCCGCTGTTGCCAATGTGGTCGTTTGCGGACGACACAGGCGACGCCCGTTATTATTATGCTTTCAACGGAGACGCCGGTGAGCAAATCGCGAACCTGGCTCAACCGGACGAATCGAAAGACCGGCTCGTCTATCACCCCAATGGCGAAACGCTCCAATGGGTTGACGGCATTGTTCCCGGACTGAAAGCGGCGCGGCTTGACCGTGCGTATTTTGAAGCCCCGGCACTGACGCCGTCGGGGAAGGCGTTTTCGTTCACGATCTGGTTTCGCAAAAACGGCCCCGGCTTGCTCACGGGCAACAACGGCAGCAAAACCGGCACGATCATCGGCATGGGCGACGGCTATTGGTCGGGAATGCGGGTCACGACAAGCGACTCAAGCAAGCGGGTCGCGTTCCACATCGGCCGCCCGCAACCGTCCAGCGCGGTCACGCTCGAATCACAGGACGATGTGTATGACGGTGTTTGGAATCACCTGGCCGTGACCTGGGACGGCAGACAAATGCGGATTTACCTGAACGGCATCATTTCCGGCGTCCGGGATTATGACGGCGCATTCACGCCGCCGAACTGGGGCTTGCGAGTCGGTTTCAACGATGCGGGCATCGGGTCAATCAACATGGACGTGCAACAGCTCGCAAGCTACGATCGGGCCTTGACGCCGTTCGAGGTCTTTACTCAGGCGACAAGCGTTGATGATGGTAACGAAAAGCCTCTTCCAACTCCACCGATTACAAACCCGCCACTCTCAACTCCAGAGCAACGGGAAGCAATGGTTCTGTTTTTGTCAGAAAGAATTGCCAGCGGGAAGAAATGGACGGATAAGGATGAAGATCAGTTTTTCGAACAATTCGGGAGATTATCAAGGCACACAAACTTCCTTTCCAAGATGCAGAGAGAGACGATTTGGCTGATGTTTGCCAAATTACGGCCAACGCGAGAATTGCCGCATGAAATATTCTTGACATATGTATCATCAGAAGACACATCAAAATTAATACGCGATCGTTTATTGCGCAGTCTTGTCCCCAATGCTACGGGTACGCCGATGATTCGCGTGCCACTTGAGGTTTATGAAAAGCTGCTTGCCGAAGTCAGCATGTCACCGGAGGAAAAGCGGCAATTGGAAACGATTATTGACCAGTTGAAAGCGTTTCAGGCAGGTGGGCGACCGCTCTCCGAGCGGTCGCGTAGCCGTTCGGAGAGCGGCTACCCACCAACCGAATTAAAGAGTCTGGCGTTACTCGACGACAAACTCGCCACAACCATCCGGGCAACGGACCGTGAATCGGTGAAATTTGATTGGTCGCAATACGTTGGCGAGTCAGGTAAGTCGTTTGATACGCTACACGTCGCACCGCATGGGAAAGCGGATAATACCGGTTCATTAGAATCGCCATTCGGGTCGTTGGAGCAGGCGCGTAATAAAATACGGCAATTGCATCGCGCCTTCGGCAGAGGTATCGAAGTGCTCGTACACGGCGGCAAATATGACATTCGAGAGACCATCACGTTTGATGAGATACACAGCGGTACGGCGGATTCGCCTGTCGTTTATCGCAATGCCCCCGGCGAAACACCGGTATTTTCCGGCGGCCTCAACATCAGCGGCGCGTTTGAAAAGGTCAGCGATGCGACAATTCTTGCCCGAGTGCCCGAGTCGGTGCGGGGGGAATTGATGGTTGCCGATCTCAAAACGCTGGGCGTCACCGGGTCGCTTTTCCCGATTCCTGAGCGGGGTTACGGCAGGAACGGCCCCGACGCGGCACCGTGGTTCGAGGTCTATGTGGACGGCAAACCGCAGCAGATCGCGCGGTACCCGAACTATGACGCCGACGCCCCGAATGATTGCTTCATCCTGACCGGCGAGGTGTCGCAGGGCAAGTCGGACACGCCGTCGCAACGGCAACCGGGCGTTTTCAAGTACGCCGATGATCGTGCCAGCCGATGGGCGGCGGACGAAGACGTTTGGCTGTTCGGCTATTGGCGGCATCTTTGGGCGGCGACATCGCATCCGGTCGCAAGTATCGACTCTGCGGCGCGAACGATCACAATGGCCCGGCCCGACGGTTATGGATATTATGAGAACATGCCGTTCTATGCGTTCAACATTTTTTCGGAAATCGATGTGCCGGGCGAGTGGTGGCTTGACCGCAAAACGAACCGGCTGTACATCTTGCCGCCGCTTGATGATGACGGTCAGCCTGTTGATCTCAACAGTGTGTCGGTGATGATCCCGCAATTTGACGGACCGTTCATCGAATGCCGCAATGTTTCGCATGTCACGTTCCACGGTCTGAACATGGGCGACTGCGCCGGAACTGCGTTCAAATCTTACGGCGGCGAACGCTTGCTGTTGGCCGGATGCACGTTCGAGCGGCTAGGCAATTGGGCGATCGCCATGCACGACGGCAAGCACAACGGCGTTTACGGTTGCGACATGACCTGGCTCGGCGGAGGCGGTGTCACCATTTCCGGCGGCAACTTGCGAACGCTCGAACCCGGCAACTGCTTCGTCGAGAATTGTCGTGTCTCGCACTTTACGCTCGTGGACCGCGTTTACGCCCCGGCGGTTTCGCTGGACGGTGTCCGGAAT
>WRMR01000372.1 GCA_009776995.1 Planctomycetaceae bacterium
ACGGTCGTCGGGGGTCATGATCAGCGAGTTGACCGCTGCGAGGTGCCCCCGGAACTCACGGGGGGATGTGTCAGGAGAGTTACCGACAGTGCAAATCCGCACCAAGCCGTCCCGCGACGCTACGGCGACATGCGAAAGCGTCGTCGAAGGCCAAACCGCCATGACAGGTGTCGGCAGTCCGGCAACCGTTTGTGAAACACGCCCGCGCTCGGCCACATCCCATACGATCACCTTGCCGTCATCGCCGCCGGTGACAAGATGTCGTCCGTCACGGCTGAACCGGAGTGTATTGACCGCTTCCGGGTGCGCCGTCCAAACGGCCGTCGTTTTCCCGTTGGTCGGGTCGAAAAGATGCAGGTTGCCCGCAGCCGTAGCGACGGCAACCGTTCTCGCACTGGGCGAAAACGCGACGCAACAGACCGACTTGAGCCGCTCGTCGAAGGTGCGAATCAACTCCCCTTTGTCAACGTTCCACAGCCGGATGGTTTGATCCCACGAGGCGGAAACGACAAAACGTCCGTCGGAAGTCAGATCGATGGAGCGAACCCAGTCGGAATGGCCGGTCAATTTGCGAACACAACATGCACCGGTCAAGTCCCAAATGAGAATCCCTGGGTCGCGTCCGGAAGTTGCCGCCGTTTGGCCGTCGATCGACATGGCTGCAGACGAAACAAGATCACCGTGGTCAGACCAGGTTTCATAACACAAAGCCTCCTCCACCCGTTGCCGCCATGAGAAACGTCCCACCAGTTCCCAGATGTCGAGTTCCTTTTTTTGCGTTTCCCATCCGCTGATCGTTTTTGCCTTTTCGAGACATGCAATGGCCCCGCCAATATCACCCGTGGCGGCCAGTGTTTCCACTTGCCGGCAGGTTTCGGCCAGTTCCGACTGGTTTTGCGAAACGACTTCGGAACTGGCCACCAGACACAGCATGATCGGGGCACGCAACTTATGTGGTTCGTTGAGCAACAGGTGCGTGTCCCAGATTTTCAGTAATGCCTGGTCAGCCAGCGAAAGAACAAACTTCCGGTTTTTGCTGACGTACACCGAATGGATATAGCCTTCCCCGCCCAGGAACGACCGCACACAACGCCGGGAATCGAGTTCCCAAATACGAACCGACTTGTCATTTCCGCCGGTGACGGCAAACGAACCATCGGGCGTCGTGTGCGCTGAAAGCACCAGTCCGTCGTGCCCGTGCAGGCGTCCCCGTGTTTTGAGCAACAAAGCGGGATGGCCGGAAAGTTCATCGGATTCGACGGCTTTTGCGGTGACAACATACGGAACACCGCCATCGATGCGGACCGCCGGAATCACGTCCGGCGCATCGGCATCGGAGACAAGCCGTTGAAAATGTTCTTCATTGACATTCCAGCGAACAATACGGAACATGACGGGTTGCGCGTCTTCGTGCGTTTTTCGCAAAAAGAACAGGCCCGGCTCACTGCCGCAGTACAATTCCCAGTTTGTGTCGTCGCTTAAGACGGAAAACGTTTTGTCGGCATAAAGCATCTCGTGCAACAGCCCGGATTGTTCCTCCAACCCGTGTTGAGAGGGCACATCCCGCTTGCCGGAAATCGGTTTTTGTGCGAACAAAAGCTCCATGTCGGTGATCGTCGCAGTGCCGATCCTGTTTTTGCGGAACCGGGTGTAAACGCCGCCGGTGCCGGTGTCGTAAACGCCGATCACCTCCGGGGTCACGGCAAACAGGATCAAATCCTCCTCTTCGCTCAAAAAAACGAAAGGCTGCTCCAAGGGACAAATCCGAAAGCGTTCAATGCACCGGGTGTTTTGGTCCAACAGGCCGGTGGTCGCGGTGTCATGACGCTGATACTCTTTTTTGGGTTCGAAATCAATGACCCGTTGCATGGCATGACGCGAGTCTTCGACGTTCCCGCGTTCCCGCTGAATCATCGCAAGGGCGTACCATGAGGCCGCGTCATTCGGTCGCAGATTGGTCAGCGATTCGACCTGGTGCGTTGCTTCCAGGTCGGTGATTTTTCCAGTACGCCAATCCAAAAGCGTCTTGTTATACAACGCTTGCGGATGCCATGCATGTTTGCGAACCAACTCGCTGAAAATGGATTCCGCCTGTTTCAGTTCTCCCAAGTCGAGGAATGAGGCCGCGCGATTGTTCAACGATTCGGTCGTTGACGCGGTCATGATCGGCGGCCGGCGGAAATACGGTTCCTGAAACACGTCACGCCAGGCTTCGATCAACCGGGCGGAAATTTCCGCCATCGACCGGGGCCGCTGTTCCGGTTCCCACTGAAAACAATGACGCAACAGTTCCGTCACGGTTTCGGGCATGAGCGGTTTGCCGGGCGAGGGCGGCAGTTTCAGAAATTGCTCGAAAGTTTTCCCAGCCGTTTGGCCGCCTTTCTTGCACGGCGGACGACCGTAATACATCGCCATGACGCTAATCGCCCAAGACCAGATATCGGATTGGGCGGTCATCGGTGGTGCCTGCACCTTGTCCCCGGACTGGTACAGAAGATACGACTGGTATTGCTCGGGTGAACAGTATCCGGGCGTCATTCCTTCCCATCGCAATCCGGCGTTTTCAGGAAGAACGCGGTCAGAATCACCGGCTGCCGCCGCCACCGCACGAGAAAGGCCGAAGTCGGTCACTTTGACGGCGTTTCCCGACATCATGACGTTGGCCGGCTTGATGTCGAGGTGCAAAAGTCCCTGACGATGGGCATAGTCAAGCCCCCAGGAAAACTGGATGGCAATATCGAAAATCCGTTTGTGGATTTCGTCCAATGTCCCCTGGTACAAGCGGCCGCTTTTCACCCAGTCGTTTAAGCTGCCATCAAGCACCAGTTCGGCGAAAAGCCGGGGAATGCCGTCAATGCGCCGGGCCAGGTAACAGGTCACGATATGGGGATGCAGCCCCAAATCGATCCATGTTTTGCACTCCCGTTCGTAGTTTTGGCGACCCACTTCCGTTTGAAAAATATTGGACTTGGGACTTTTGACAGCCAGTTCAATGTCCCATTCCCGGTGGTAAACGCGATGAACCAGCCCGACTCCACCCTCAGCATACGGCTGACCGTTCGGCATGGCCCGAACTTCGTAAACCCCCAAAATCACATCACCGACTTTCCAGGCGGCCGCATCGCTTGCCGTATCTGGATTTTTTGTACCGGGTTGCTTGGTTGTCTGCCCGCTATTTGCCAGGGCCGCGTGTTTCACACCGTCGGGCTGCGGGGGCATATCGCTCTCCACACCCGGTTTGAGGGAAAATGACGTGTCGTTCAAGTCCGGCAGTCCATCGGTGAAAACCGTGGAAGTTGCCAGGACGTTGGTTTTTTCATCCGGCGCGGGGGGATTATCCCCCTTCGACCCCGGTCCAATCGGATCGAGCAAAAACGTTTTCCGGCAAAACTGGCACATCCCCGCCTTCCCCTGGAGTTGGTTATCCAAGGTATAAACCGCTTGGCAGTCCGGGCATTGCGTGTCAAATTTGGCCATGTGCACAAAGGCGAGAGATAATGAAAAGGGAGAAGACCGACTGAGCAGGACGGCCACACTGGAACCGCCACCGACAAAACAACCACTAATTATACCAATGATTCCATCTGATTCAACCTGTTTTCACGCCCCGCCGGGGAAACGAACTTGCACTGGCCGCTAACCTTTGCTATAATTCCTCCGTATTGCATCCATTGTTTGCCTCTTGAAAATGGTTGTGCTGTTCTGACGCAACCTTTTTACCGGCAATACCTTGGGTGTGTTTATGTCAATTTTTCAACCCTGTCCTCCCTTGCGAGTCCCTGATGATGAAAACATTTCCTTGGATGTCATTTCCGTTTCTTTTCTTCATTTGCGTCACCGTGGCGTCTGCTACTGAGCCGGAGGCGGCGTCGCTTTGGGACGTCGATGCATATTTCGCCAAGCCGCCGGCCGTTCAATGGGGCGAACCGGACGGTCTGGTTCGACCGATCTATTATGAAGGTGAATTGTTCAACGTCAAGCCGACTCGTGTATTCGCCTATTACGGCAGACCGGAAGGCGACGGTCCGTTTCCTGCGGTCCTGTTGATTCACGGCGGCGGCGGAAAGGCATTCCCGGACTGGGTGGAACTCTGGGCAAAACGCGGTTACGTCGCACTGGCACCGGATCTCGCCGGCAACGGCCCCGATGGTCGATTGGAAGACGGCGGCCCGAATCAGGCGGATGAAGAGAAATTTCGCACATTTTCCGTTGATGACGGCGATTACAAGAACATGTGGACGTGGCAGGTCATTGCCGCTTTACTGCGGGGGCACGCCCTGCTCGCCGCTCAAGAGGAGGTGGACGCCGACCGAATTGCGGCGACCGGTATCAGTTGGGGCGGATATTTGACCTGTATTCTGGCGGGGGTCGATACGCAATTGAAAGCGGCGGTTCCCGTTTACGGTTGTGGATTTTTGGACGAAAGCAGTGCCTGGAAGGAAGGCCGGTTCGACCCGATGACGCCTGAACAACGGCAACGCTGGGTGTCGCTGTTCGACCCGTCGCGGCATCTCGACCGGGCAACCTGTCCGATGCTGTTCATCAACGGGACAAATGACTTCGCGTATCACCCGAAGAGTTGGAGCAAGTCAACGCAATTGCCGAAAGGGCCAGTCTTGCGTTCATTCACGATCAATCTGCCGCACGGACATATTTTTACGTTCAAGGAAGTGGACGCATTCATTGATTCCTTCTTGTTGAGAGACGCCAAACCGCTCGCAACGGTGACGACATTTCAATTTGACGATGACAAAAAAACAATGACGACAACGTTTCGCTCGGAAGTCCCGGTTGTCCAAGCGGAACTGATTTGGACGTCCGACGGCGGCGAGTGGCCGAAGCGGGAATGGCGGTCAACACCGGCAACCATGGACGGTGACAGGGTACACGTTACGCTACCGCCGGAAAACCCGAAGGCATACAGCCTTGTGCTCACGGACGAACGCGGTTTGCAAATCAGCTCGCAGGTCGTCATTCCGTAACTCGAACCAGAATACGGGATTCATACAGAAATTCAGGCGGTCAAATCAGTAACAGCCCGGAACTATTATCATGTCATGCCAACACATTATTGTCTTTTTCGTTCTCAGTCTGATTTCTTTCGGAACCGTATTGGCTGAAGACAAGGACGGTG
>WRMR01000373.1 GCA_009776995.1 Planctomycetaceae bacterium
AGCCGGACGGCAAACCCGACCGCGTTTTGTACGCTTCCGACTGCATTTGCCTCTATCCCGGCAAGTTTCAGCCCTACTCGAAATACAAGCCGAACGAAGACCACCGGACTGAAAAAGACATGGAAGCGGCAAAGCAGGTTTTCCACCACCCGGCAAATCTTGCCGGAACGTGGGAAATTTGCCGCGACGATGAATATCTGCCCGAACCGGTTGCGCAGCCGATTTCACGCTTGCCCATCACGAATCGTTGGTCGGCGATTGAAGTTCCCGGCGATAAAAATGAGTTGCGACCGGATTTGCAATTTGCCCATCGGGTTTGGTATCGAACCCGGTTCATGGTACCCGATGACGCCGGTTCCGGTTTTATCGAGTTTCCGCAGAATAATCTTAACACAACCGTCTATGTCAACGGTCAGCTTTGCGGGTTCAATAAAAACCCGTTTGTCAAGTTTCGCATTGACATTTCAAAAGCTCTCAAACCGGGCATCAACGAAATTATGGTTGGTATTCGTGACGCCTGGTACGCCCGTACCGAAAAAGCCGACGATCCGATGAAACTGCGGCGCACGTTCAATATCCCAAAAAGCTACTTTGGCCAGGGCTTTCAGGATTTGGTCTATCCGATTTGGAATCATCCGCAATCAGGGATACTGGTCACGCCGACGATCTGTTTTGCGCCGGGCGAGGTTTATATTGACGATGTTTTCGTCAAGCCTTCCGTTGCAAAAAAACAATTGGACGTTGAAGTCACGCTCAAAAACACATCGTCAAAGGACCAGACCGTTCAATTGACGCCAAAGGTCTTTCCGATTTATCCTGTTTTGAAGCAAATATCGCGGTTGGGGGACGACACATTCGAGGAAATCGTACCCGATGCGAATTTTCACGGTTACTCCTGGCGGGAAAGTGACAAAATCCCCTGGCCGCAGATTTACCCGGAAAGCAAACCGTGGATTCAACCGATGCGGGGCGATGAATACATCGGGAAACCTGCCAAAGAGTTTGAGCCGAAACGTTTTGTCGTGAAAGCGAACAGCAATCTTGTCGTTCAACTGTCCGAACTGTGGGAAGACGCAAAGCTCTGGACGCCGGAAAAACCGTATCTTTACTATTTGTACTTGGGATGGACGGCAGACGTTTGGTACGATGAAGGCATAACGTTCGGCTTTAGGGAATGGTCCATCGACGGCAAGGATTTTCTGCTCAACGGCGTGCCGTTTCATGGTTGGGCGGATGGTTTCGAACAGCCGACCCAAGAGAAATGGCTGCAATTTTACCGCGACACCCACCAAAGCGTGATGCGGTTTTGGGGAACGAAGTGGCAGGGAATGCCGCCGGAAGAGGCGTTACGGTTCTTTGACGAAAACGGAGTCGTCGTCCGCCGCAGCGGGATTTTCGACGGCGAGGCCATCGGCTATAACGCCATCGAAGGCGACCCTGACCTTCGGGCGATGAACAAAGCGGACGACCCGGCGAAGGCGGAAATCAAAATGGACCTGTTCCGCAACTGGCGCGACCAGATGGTTGCCCAGGTCAAAGGGGAACGCAACCACCCGTCGATTATGCTCTGGTCGCTGGAAAACGAGATTTTGTACATCAACTGCATCAACCTTTACGGCGGATTGATGGACGCCTTTGAGGACGAAATCATCAAAGCCGCCCGAATGGTCAAAGAGGCTGACCCGACGCGGGCAAGCATGGTGGACGGCGGCGGGGCGACAAAACGCGGCAATCCCGATTTGTCATTTCTCGCAGAGAACGCAGAGGGTTCATCAGGACAATCTCAACGGCCTCTGCAAGAACCACGGGACGGTCTTGAGGTGCATGGTGACCATTACGTCGTCAGCGAGTTTACGAAATACCCTGACCTTGCTTACGAGCCTTACCCGGAAGGGGGTGGCCGCAGCCGCTGGCTTTGGGATCAACAGCGTCCGCGATTCCTTGGCGAGGATTTTTACGTCAACGGCTATCTTCCGGCGGACTTTGCGGCCATCGGCGGCGAAGAAGCGTTTCAGGGCCGCACCGGTGCCCGGAAGGCGGTCGGGATTTTGTATCGAATGCTCACCGAAGGCTACCGCTGGAACGAATACGGGGCATGGCACCTCTGGCTCGGCCAGGACCGCGCCGTCAATCAGTATCACTCCAATGCCCCGATAGCGGTTTTTTGCAAGGAATATGATTGGACATTCGAGGCGGGCAGCCAAGTCGAGCGGACGATACGGGTATTCAATGACACACAGAACGATGAAATGTTTGCGTGCCATTTTTCATGGGAAAGTTCGGACGATTCGTTGGATGTCGATCCGAAATTGAATCTCATTGGTTCGGGCATAGTTCCCGCCGGAAAAAGCGTAACGTTTCCTTTGACATTGACAATCCCGGAAGTCAATCGAAAGACGAAACTGCAACTGGCTCGCGGCGAAGGTCGGCTTGTTTTTACGCTTGCCGTCAAGGATGTTTTCACCACCACTTGGAATGTGGCATATCAAGACACGAAAGATGTCAGCGTCATTTTGAACGACCAGTACCTTTTCAGCGCAGGCGCATTTCCAAAACCGAAAGATGATCCGAATCAACCGCCGATTCAAATGCTTCATCCCGATTCTTACGGTCGTTTTTCGCTGTTTGTTTATGATCCAAACAATAGCGTCATAGGTTGGTTGACCAAGAATCACATCACGCATCAAACCATCGACACTTTGGAAACCATCCCGCTTGGAAAATACGGCAAGACGATCCTCTTAGTCGGCACGAACGCCATCACGGCGGAGAACTGCGATTCGACGGCTCTTGCGGCGTTTGCCGCACAAGGCAATCGCGTGATTGTGCTGGAACAGAAACATCCCTTGCGATACTCGGCCTTGCCTTGCGAAATGGAACCGGCAAGCAACGAAGGCCGTATCGGGTTCATGGAAAACGAGTCGCATCCGGTCTTTGCAAACTTACAGCAGAAGGACTTTTTCACCTGGCCGGACGGACATGTGCTTTACCGTGACGCTTACAAAAAACCGTCGCGCGGCGCGAAGTCGCTGTTGCAATGTGATCACCGGCTCGAAAACTCCGCCGTTGTTGAGGTGCCCGTCGGACAGGGTGTGATGATCCTTTCGCAACTGCTCGTCGGCGAAAAGCTCGAAAAGAGCGTCGTTGCCAAACAACTGCTCGGCAACATGATCCAATACGCAGCGGATTATCAGTTGCAATACACACCGGTCATCGTCTGCACCGAAGGACTTGACGCGAATTTCTTGAAAGAGCTGGACGCGATGCAGTTGAAGTACACGACAAGTTCCGATGTAACGAAAGCCGTGCAATCGACCAGAAGCGAGGTCATTTTAACTCCTGCGCCAGTGCCGGGACAATATGTCCCGCACCATACTACATGGATACAAAAACGTGCTACCATGATTTTAAGCGCAACACCGGAAAACCTCAAAAAACTTGCCGGTCTATCGAATGAATTAGAGGGTGTATTTGGTCACGGCGGCACAATCTTATTACACGGCCTCACACCGGACGGCTTGACGGAATTTAACAAGCTCGTCGGCGTCGATCATTTGATCCGCGAGTTTCGGCGCGAACGGGTTGGGTTCCCGCTTCGCCGCAGTCCGTTCACACAGGGACTTTCGCTCAGTGACATCGCGATGAGCAGCGGCGAACGGATTTTCGGCTGGGCCAGCGACGAGTATGTGGCGTCGGACACCTACAGTTACGTGATCGATCTTGAAGACATTGCCCCGTTTGCGGCGTACAAAAACGATTTCGAACGGATGATGAGCAACGGCATGGTGTCGGCGGACGGCTGGCCGTATATCGTCAACACCGATGCGCCGAACCGGCCGCCGCTTGATTTTTCGCTCCAATTCCCCAAGCAGATCGAACTGAGCGAAGTCACCTGGACGGGTAACACGTTTTATTATCCGGTCACGCAATTCGGCCTGTTCTTCGACGGGAAGCCGCAAAATGCCCAACTGTTCAACGTCGAGCCGAATAACGAGCCGCAAACCTTTGCGATTGAGCCGGTACTGGCAGGCAAGGACTTGACACTGCGTCTGGCCGAATGGACGGTTTTGCCCGACAAGGGAAAAGTGACCGGACTGGACAATATCGAGCTGAAGCAGAAACGGCCTGACGATTTCGCCCAAAAAGTGAAGCCGCTCCTCAACATCGGCGCGATGGTGCATTACCCGAAACAAGACGGTGCGCCAAACGACCTGAGCGGCATTGTGTTGTGCAATCTCAAGTTTCCTGACACCGAATCCGTGCCGCTCAACGCGGTCAAAAAGCGGAACATTCTGGCGACGATCCTGCGGAATCTCGGCGCGGAGTTTGTCGAATCGGAAAGCATCACCGCCGGAACACCGCTCACCTATTCGCCGATCAACATGGCGGCGCAATGCAACGGCTTTCGCGGCGCGCGGGGCTGGCTGGACGGCGGGTTCACGTTTGAAGCCATGCCAGGCGGTCTGCAAAAATTTGCCGGCGTGACGTTCAATATTTACGCGTTTCCCACATCGCCGGTGCCTGATTGCGTGATGGTGCGGGATCAGGACGTCGAAGGCATTCCGGTCAACCAAAAGGCCGACGCCCTCTTTTTCCTGCACACGATGAAATTGGATGCAAGACGCAACCGTGACGAAATCCGCGACGGCAAATTGTACGAGACGCTCAAGTACGTGGTGCGTTACGCGGACGGCGCATCGGCGGAAATCCCGGTTTACGCCGAAGCGGACATTGAGCATTACCGCCAGAAGGATGTGACGGCGATTCCCGGCGCGATGCTCGGCTGGGTCCGACGCGATGCCGACTCCGGCGACAGTGCGGTTGCTTACGTCAAACAGTGGAACAACCCGCAGCCGGACAAAGCGATTGCAACGATAGACGTCGTTCGCGGCCAGGACCCGCGCGGCCCGGCGGCGGTACTGGCAATCACAGCGGCAAAGATGGAGTAGCAGGGCAGTCACGCCGTGATTGCCGGTTTCCTTGATCCTCGTGATCAGTGACTTGATGTCTTCATCCGTGATGAGTGGCTGGCGATGAGTGACCAGTAGCGATTGGCGAGTGACCAGTGGCCAGTGGCCAGTTTCATCTGAAAATCCAG
>WRMR01000374.1 GCA_009776995.1 Planctomycetaceae bacterium
ACTTGATTGGCAAGGAGCCGGAGTGACCATTGGCCAAAGCCTTCCGGTGGTGAACCGCAACGTGTTGCAATGAGTTTTGCTTCTTGCAACCCATCGAGTTTTTTTGGAACAGGTGGCAGACGGCGTTTTTTTCGATCAAGGACAACATCAAAACCTTCGAGGACAAGTTGTTTGCGAATATTGACGATGGCTTGAATACTCAAACCAGTCAGTTCGCGGATTTTTTCGTTAGTCCAATTGGGGCCATTGGCATCAGCCTTGAGCAAAACGATGGCACGCTTGACTTTTTGTGATGTTCCTTTGAGTTTTTTGACAAGGGTTTCAAGGGTTTGGCGTTCCTCGTCGGAAAGCCGAACGATATTTTTTTCCGTGTTCATGACAATCCCTCCATGAGTTAGGGTTAAAAAAGCCCAAACAATATAGCAATTATCACGTTTTTAGTCAACTTCAACTTTTAGCCTGGACACAGCACTAGCCACTCATTTGTCATGCAAAAAACGCGGAATTCGTACCAAAAATGATGTCTGCGGATGGAACGTTTCACCAATCTGATGCAACGTTATCACCGTTTGATGAAAAAATCCGCCCCAATTCATTACGACAGGTGCGATCCAGCCGGAAAAATCGGCAAATTTGGCAACTTTTCGCAAAAAAACCGGAGATACTGTGTCAATATTCAGGTGAAATTCCGCGAAACCGGGCAAACATGGCAAAGTTCAGAGTGAAAAACACTTTGCACTCTGAACTCTGCTCTCTGCTCTCTGCTCTCTTATTTGTTGATCTCGGCAATGCCCTTTTTGAAGCCGTCTTTGAGCATGTCGAGGAAGGCTTCGTTCGACCAGTTGATCGTCGCGGTCAGGTTGGTGCCGTCGCGGACGATTTCGGTGTCCAGCACAAAGTTGATCAGCTTTTTCGCGTCGGCGTCAACAGTTGCCGAACCCGCCATGAACCGCAGAAAGGCTTTGCCGCCGTTGGCCAGGTCTTTCAGCCCTTCGGCGGCGTCTTCGTTGGTCAGAGCCAGCCGGATAACCGTGCCGGTCTTGCCGTCGATGTCGCGCGTGATCATGCTGAAACTGTTGACCTGCTCAAGGATACGGATGAAATCGTTGTCGCCGGGGTTGGCCGTGCCGGCGTCGATTTTCTTTTGGGTTTCGGCCAACAGGACGTCAAAAACCCCCTTGCCGAGGCGAATCGTTTCAAACGGTGCATTGTCGCTGAACAGGAACTGGCGGAAGCGTTCGTTTTGCATCTGCGTCAGCTTTTGCTCGACCATTTCGCGGCTGAGGCTGAGGACGGTGACGTAATCGCTCCGGCCTTCGAGTCTCTGGCCGCCGACAAAGAGCTTGACGTCGGTTTGCCCCGGCACACTGAAACTGACGAGGAAGTCGCTTTCCATGGCCTTGATCATGTCCATCGTGATAAAAGGCGGGATGAAATCAACAATGCCGCCGAGTTCCGCGGGGGGAAACTTTGTCACGACGGTCAGACGGACGTACTTGCCCACATCGGGATTATTCTGGCCCGGCTTGACGGCACCTGCATCGTAGGCTTTTTTGGCAAAGGCTTCGAGTTGCACCAATTCAAATTCGGTGAACAGCAGCTCGATGACGTCCTTTGAAGAAATCTCGGTTTTGCCTTTGGCGTCACGGACTTTGTCGAGAAAATAATCGGCCACAGGTGCGGGGAAGGCCGACTGATTGCTCACCTTGACGTATTCCGCGTCGATTCGGGCGGTCAGGGCGTTGAAAAACTCCTGAAATTCGGGCATGGCCAGAATTTTTTCCATGCAGTCGCTCTGCACGGAGCGGGCAAGTGCCGCCGAGTAGGAAATGTCGGGAAAATCGCCGCGCGGCTGGTTGCCGCCGGGCTGGGCAAAAACGGTGGTTGCGGCCAGCAGAAAACAAGCCACAAGGCTGAAAATTCGGGAAAACCGGGTGTGTTTCATGGAAACTCCTGTCATGGTTTGGGGTGAAAAGCAAAACCGGCGCGTTATGCCGGATGTTCTGTATGCGCAAGGCATATTCAGGTAAATTACAAAAATTTTTATCCATTGTCAAGAGAGAAAAGGCTTCAGGAAATTTTTGAAGCCGTAAACCCGAAGTCGGAAGCCTGTGCTATAATTGTGTGATTGCAAAATTCTAAAATTGAAACCCTCTCAAAAAGGAGTTGAAACATGGCCGAATCACATTTGATTCTTGGCGTTCACGTCCCCAGTTTTGCGAAAAATTCGGGCGAAATTCAAAAAGTTTTCACGGAATACGGCTGTAGCATTCGTACACGGCTCGGACTGCACGATGTTGCCGAGGGCGTGTGTTCGCCACAAGGTTTGATTCTCGTCGAGTTTATCGGCGGTGAAGCCCAGGCCGACGAAATGATCGGAAAACTCAAGCAAGCCAACCCGGATGTCGAGATCAAGAAGATGGTCTTCGGGAAACCGTAGTGATTTCACGCAAAGCCGCAGGAGACGCAGAGGAACATTAAAATGACTCCGCGAAAGCGTCGCCGGACTCCATGTCAAACAGGCAATTGACATGATAACCTCCTTGCAGGTTACGAGTGAAAACAAACTGACTTGGCGATTCCGAAGGGACACGAAGTTTTTTTAACGCGAAACACGCGAATCTTCGCGAAAGACGCCAAATTTGAAATTTTTCGTGTATTTCACGCTATTTCGCGTGGTTCACGTCAAAAAAATGGTTCACCCGCACGATTACGGCTCTGATTTTGCGGCTCTGATCGTTTCACTTTTTTCTTGGCCTTCTTCACCGGATTTTTGACAACGGTTTTTGCCGGTGATTTCTTTTTCGTCGTTTTTTTTACGGTCTTTTTCTTTTTCGACTGGGTTTTCGCATTACTGCGTTTGGTTTTTGACTTGCGAACGCGAATCGGGCGGCCCGTTTCGTCGAAGTCCTGTTCGTTGTCATCGACGACAACAGGCTTGGACTTCGGTTTTTTGACCGCCGGGGCAAGTCGCACAAACCTGTAGTCGATGCGTCGGGTGTTCGGGTTGGCATCAACAATTTCAATGACAACGCGGTCGCCGAGCCGGAACGTCGGGCCGCGTGTCCCAATCAGCGAAATCGAATCGGCGTCGTAATAATATCGCCCTTCCAGCGACCGGATGCGAACGAGTCCCTCGGCGGGGATTTCCTCGCCCTGCACGAAAAAGCCGTAACGCTCAACGCCGGTCACAACACCGGTCATTTGCGTGCCGATCTTTGTGGCCAGGTAATTGATCAGCTTGAGCTTGATCAGCTCGCGTTCGGCGGCTTCTGCGGTACGTTCGCATTGTGAGCAATGTTCACCGAGCAGGAAAAGTGCTCGTGCGTCGTTGCGGGGCTTTTTGCCGAACAGCAGTTGGTCGAGCAATCGATGCACGGTCAAATCGGGATAGCGGCGGATCGGCGAGGTAAAATGGCAATAGCAGGAACTTGCCAGCGCGTAATGACCATCTTCGGCGGGCGAATAAACGGCTTTTTGCATCGACCGGAGCAGCGCGTAATTGATCGCCGCTTCTTCCGGGCGGCCTTTGATGCGTTCGAGCAGGGCTTGAATCTCAAAGCGGCTTTCAAGCAACATGTCAGGCGAAACCGTGCTGACGCCAAGTGACTTGACGAATTGCGAAAACTGCTTCATTTTGCGATAACTTGGCATGGCGTGAACGCGCCGCAAGAAGAGCAATCCTTTGCCTTCGAGATAACTTGCCACCGCTTCGTTGGCAGCCAGCATGAATTCCTCGATGATCTGATTCGACGGCAGGTGTTCCACCAATTTCGAGCCGCAAACCTTGCCGTCATCGTCGAGCAACAGTTTGATTTCCGGCATGGTCAGTTCGAGTGCCCCGCGACCCAGACGGCGATTTCGCAAAATCATGGCCAGCTCATACATGTCGCTCAACAGCCGGAACACGTCGGGCGCAAGTTTTTTGCGGAACGGTTTCGGATCGGCAAGAAATTCGGTCACTTCGTCGTAATTGAGCCGCGCGTCGGAACGGATGGCCGAGCGTTTCACTTCGACATCGACCGGGATACCGTCTTCGGTCATTTCGATCCAAACCGACTTGGTGAACCGCACTTTGTCCGGCTGCAAACTGGCCAGCGAGTTTGAGATGACTTCCGGGAGCATCGGGATCACCTTGTCGGGCAGATAAACACTTGTGCCACGTTGTTTTGCTTCGCTGTCGATCGGCAATCCTGCCTGCACGAAGTGCGCTACATCGGCGATATGCACACCGAGCCGCCAGTGACCGCATTCGAGTTTCGTGAGCGACACCGCATCGTCAAAGTCACGCGCATCGGCAGGGTCAATGGTCAGCGTCGTTTCGCCGGTTGCGTCATAACGGTCAGGGAGAATCGTGTCATCGAATTGCGCCGCCTGCTCTTGCGCGGCCTTGATGACGTCACCCGGAAATTCCGTCGGCAGTCCGAACTGGTGAATGATGAGTTGCGTGTCGAGTTCCGGCGTACCGTGTGGACCGAGCACCTCAACGACAACGCCCTCACCGTAGCGTGTGTGCGTCGGAAAACGCACCATGTCGATGACGACTTTGTCGCCCGACCGTGCGGGACAGGCGGTCGGGTCCCCAACGTAAATCGGCGTGCGAAACAGTTTGCCATCGACCTCGACGACCGCAACATTGTCATCGCAATCGTAAGTGCCGACAAAACGCATCGTGTCGCGTTCGAGAATTTCGACGATTTTTCCGACCGGAGCGTTGAATTCCCCTTCGGCAGAATCGGATCGCCTGCGTTTGGATTCCTTAAAGCGGCGTTTGCCTGAGTCTCGCTTCGGATCGAAGGTGATCTCGACAACCACTGTATCGCCGGAGGCGACATCACGCGATTGCTCCGCCGGGATAAAAATATCGGCAGGCAACGGCTCATCGCCGTGTGCGTCGAATCGCGGTCGCACGAACCCGTTGCCAAATTCCGTCTGCCGGAACGTCCCGACGATGAAATTGTCGAGAGGCAACCTGTCTTTCACGGTCTTCGGATTTCGGACTTCAGGCTTCGGACTTCGGGTTTCGGGAGAGAGTTCTGAAGTGGAATCTGAAGCCTGAAGCCTGAAATCTGAAGCCTA
>WRMR01000375.1 GCA_009776995.1 Planctomycetaceae bacterium
CATCGAGTTCTGCTTCCGCAAGACAGGTCGGGTCACCGAGCAGATGTGGCATGTCAATGCCGGTGACACCATCGGTTTTCGCGGGCCTTACGGCAACAGTTACCCGATGGAGGCGTGGGAAGGCAAAGACCTGGTTTTCGTCGGCGGGGGAATTGCGATGCCGCCGATCCGTTGCGCGATCTGGTATGCCCTTGAGAATCGCGAAAAGTACGGCAAAATCAGCATCGTTTATGGTGCCCGCACCGTCGGTGATCTCGTGTATCGAAACGAACTGAAGGAATGGGCAACGCATCCGAACACGCAGGTCATTTCGACCGTCGATCCCGGCGGCGAAACGCCCGATTGGGACGGCAAAATCGGTTTCGTGCCGACCGTACTGAAAGACGCAAGCATCGATTGCGGTAACGCTGCCGGGCTGGTCATCGGGCCGCCGGTGATGATCAAGTTTTCGCTGCCCGTACTCGCCGAAGCCGGCATGAAAGACGCGGACATTTACACGAGTCTCGAAAACCGGATGAAGTGCGGACTCGGCAAATGCGGCCGCTGCAATTGCGGCCCGTTCTATGTCTGCAAGGAAGGTCCGGTTTTCACGCTTGAACAGATGAAGCAACTGCCGGACGATTATTGATCAACACGGACAGAAGTTGTCCTCACGATCAAACAAGTTCGTCATTTTTTATAGACTTCTTTCGGGTCGAAAAGACGTTCGCCGATGATCTTGACGCCGTTGGGGGTGACCTGGCGGAAAAAGCAGCTCTTGAAACCTTCGTGGCAGGCTGCACCGCCGATTTGTTCGACGCGAATCAGCAGCGTGTCCCTGTCGCAGTCGATAAAAACCGCTTTCACCATTTGCAGGTTGCCGCTTTCTTCGCCTTTGCGCCAGAGCCGGTTGCGGCTTCGGCTGTAGTAAACGGCGCGGCCTGTTTTCAGGGTCTCGTCGTAGGCTTCCTCGTTCATGTAGGCCATCATCAGCACATCGCCTGTCGCATCATCTTGTGCAATCACCGGCAACAAGCCATCACACTTTTCAAAATCCGGCCGCAGAACGCCGCCGCAATCACAGAGACAATCGTTTGTCATTTCATGTTCCTTAAATCAAAAATACGTTTCATCACCGCAAATATCCAAAATTATATCAAGCGTTGTGTATCCGTCAAACAATTGTCCGTCGTATCGTGTCCATGGGGCAATGGACCGGGCTTGCGGTTTCCCGCCGGAAAACTTATACTATGATTCGTCACTTGTCATTATGAACAAAAGCCCGGAGCATAAGCGACGGATTTTCCGGGAATGATGCGGCTGGACCGATCAGTGACGTTCCCGACTTCAAAGTTCAGAGTGCAAAATGTTTCTTACTTTGAATTTTGCACTCCCCAGGGTCGTTTTGTGCCGATTGCACACAATATTATACCGGAATCACCCGTTTGCGCATTACAACATGTCGTTTTTTGACAAAAAACACGTTGAATTCGTACCGGAACTGTTGTTTTGAGTACAAAAAATCATGCTTTGGGTTGATTGTCGGAAACTATTTTTTTGGTGGAAGCAACATGAAGCGTTCTTTCATGAACTCAAAGTTGATTACACCAAACAAAAAGTTGATTCACAGAAAGAAAAACTTGACCGTCGGGAAAAAAAGTTCATTACGTCAAACAAAAAGTCGCTTGCAAGAAACTCAAAGCGCGCGATTTTCGGAAAAAAACAGGCACGCAAAACCGGCAAACACGGCAAAAACGAACCGGAATAAACTCCTGACTCCCTCACCCCTCACCCAAAGCGATTGCCATGAAAACCATGTTGAAAATGGCCGCACCTCTTGCGAACGTTTTGGAATCAGAGAACATCATGCCGTCCGATGCGATTCTTGAAAAGCCGTTCGCGCATGACCATGAAAACGAAAAACTCTATGCGTTTCTTGCCGACTCGCACATTCGTGAACAACGCAAGAAGGACAAATTTTACGAAACGGACGATTGGCCGGCCAGGTTGCAAAATTGGCATTGTTGGAGTTGAGGAAGTGATTTTCCCAAATACCGAATGAGTGTATCCACGAAAGGTCCGATAAAACACAAAAGAGGTCAGGAACATGCAACGGACGAGCTGACGGCGGTACGCTACGTCGTTGGCATTGATCTCGGCACGACCAATTCGGCGGTGAGTTATGTTGACGTGTCGGAGCCGGATTGGAAAATCCGCACGTTTTCCGTGCCACAACTGGCGGCCGCCGGGTTGGTCGAATCGCGGGAAACCCTGCCGTCGTTTCATTATGAGCCGCACGCGAATGAATTGACGCCGAAACAGATCAGGTTGCCGTTCGGGGTCAAGAAGCCGGGATACGTTGTCGGCGTTTACGCCCGGGATTACGGCGGGAAAACAACCGGACGGCTGGTCGCGTCGGCAAAGTCCTGGCTTTGTCATTCGGGCGTCGATCGCACGTCAAAACTGTTGCCGTGGCAGGCGGCGGACAATGTGACGAAACTCTCGCCCGTTGACGTGACCGCACGCTATTTGTCGCACATTCGTGCCGCGTGGGACCATGCCTTTCCGCAACATCCGCTCGCAACGCAGGACGTTGTCATGACCTTGCCGGCGTCGTTTGACGAGGTTGCCCGCGAGTTGACCGTTCGTGCCGCCCGCGCGGCGGGTATTCCGAAAATCGTGTTGCTCGAAGAGCCGCAAGCCGCGTTTTACGCCTGGGTGAACGAACACGCCGATCATTGGCAAACACTGGTTTCGCCGGGCCAAAAAATTCTCGTCTGCGACATCGGCGGCGGAACAACCGATCTGACGCTCATTCGTGTGCGAGCCGAAGCGGACGGCACAGTGCGTTTTCATCGCGTGGCCGTCGGTGATCACCTGATTCTCGGCGGCGACAATCTCGATCTGGCACTGGCGCATCATCTCGAATCGCGGCTTGTCGGGCAAGGCAAACTCGCAGCCAACGCCTGGGGGTTGCTCGTTCGTATGGCCTGTGACGTCAAGGAAAAACTGCTTGCAGGCGACGCACCGGAAAAAATGACCGTTTCGGTTCCGGGCGTTGGCTCGAAACTGGTCGGCGGGTCAAAGCAGATCGAAGTGACACGCGATGAAATCGAGCAACTGCTTGTGGACGGTTTCATGCCGTTTGTATCGCTCGACGCGAAACCGTCACGGCATCAATCAGGTGTGCGCGAATTCGGACTGCCGTATGCGTCCGATCACGCCATCACGCGCTATTTGGCACAATTCCTGACGACGCACCGTCACACAGGAAGCGTCACCGACGACGAACGCGCACACGATTCGCCGATCCCCGACATCGTGTTGCTCAACGGCGGCATGTTTGAAGCCGCCAAAATGCGCAAGCGATTGCTTGAACAACTCGGAGCGTGGGAAATGCAGAATGCAGAATGCAGAGTGCAGAGTGCGGAATGGGAGGATTGCAACTCCTCACTTCTCACTCCCAACTCCCAACTCCCAACTCCAAACACCAAACCCGACTCCGGGCTTCCGGTTTGTTTGGAGAATCGCCGGTTGGATTTGGCCGTGGCACGCGGGGCGGCGTATTACGGCATGGTGCGGCGCGGTTTCGGCGAACGCATCAGTGCGGGTTTGGCCAGAACCTATTATCTCAGTGTGCAAGATGATATGGAGAGAGAAGTCGAGAATTCGAAATCATCTGCTTCACATTCTGCATTCAACTCCACACTCCTCTGCCTGTTGCCCGCCGGAACGGAGACCGATCACGAAGTGATACTCGCCGACCGCTCGTTCGACTTGCTGGTCGGTGAGCCGATTCAGTTTCCGGTGTTTGTTTCGAGCGTACGATTGACCGACCGGCCGGGCGAATTGTTGCCCTTCGACCCACAGGAAATAACGGCTCTGCCGCCGATTCAAACGATCATCCGAACGCGCAGCAAGAAGAAGACCGCCGTCACCGTGCAACTCGAAGGCAAGCTGACCGAGATCGGCACGCTGGAACTCTGGTGCGTCGAACGCAACGGCAAGGGACGCTGGCGGCTTGATTTCGATGTGCGATGCGTCACCGAAACCGACCGTGATACGGTGACAAGTCAAGTTGAACGGGACGGTATTGTCGATGAAGAAACTTGGTTGCCTGTTCGTGAGGCGTTGGCCGCAACCTTTGGTGAAGGCACGGAACACCCGAACCGACTCATGCGTCGGCTTGATGAAGCGTCAAATCTGCGCCGCGACGATTGGCCGACCTCACTACTGCGCCGGACGGGTGACGAGTTGATCGAACGGTTTTTCGATGGCCGTCTCAAATCGCCTGAGTATGAGGCACGTTGGATCAACCTGATTGGCTACGCATATCGACCGGGCTACGGTTTGTCGCTTGACGACTGGCGCATCGAGCAACTCTGGCGCAAAGTCCAGGGCAATCTGATCAGCAAGACCATCGGGTGCCGGTTGCAAAACTGGGTTTTGTGGAGGCGCGTGGCAGGTGGACTGTCGGCGGGACAACAACAAACGCTGGCCGATCCCTTACTGGGCAACGTGCGCAACTTGCACCGCCAGGCAACCGGCGGCGTCGGACGCGGGGCCGACATGGATTTGTACTCGCAGGAAGGTGCCGAAACCTGGCGGTTGCTCGGCTCGCTCGAACGGTTACCTCTTGAAACGAAAATCGAACTTGGCGATATGATATTGGGCTTGTTCCGCAGGAAAAAGGCCACCCTGGTTTACGTGGCCATGATTTGGGCTTTGGGGCGTCTCGGTGCACGCACGCTGATGTACGGGCAGCTCAACACGATCATACCGCCACAAACCGCCGAACAGTGGCTTCGCAAGATCATTGATCGCCCGGCAGATTCCGATCATGTCCCGGCTCATGCTTCAACCATCGCGGTGGAGCAACTGGCTCTCATGCAAATCGCACGCAAAACGGGCGACCGTTACCGCGACATCGGGCAGCCAACCCGCGAACTGGTCATTGCGACTCTCGAAAAACATGTTCCTCCGTTGCCAAAGCAACATCACCTCACAACGCTCGTCCGCGAAGTCGCACAACTGGACGCCGATGAACAAGGTGCCGTCTTTGGCGAAACCCTGCCCCTC
>WRMR01000376.1 GCA_009776995.1 Planctomycetaceae bacterium
AAAACGGCATTATTGTCCCGTTAATCGAGTTTTCGACGTAATCGACCATATTTGCCCTGTAACGCACAATTGGCAAACTGGTACTTATGACGGCAAAAGACGGCAAACATGGCAGAATGAGGCATTGTTTGATTTATTTCAATAATCAAAAGCATGGAGACGCACGTTGGAGCGGGTTGGTGGCCATTGGGAGGGAGCGATGCGATGGTCAAAACAAGCAATCGCCGCGATGTCGGCAGTCGGGTAATCGCATGGTTACGCATTCCACTCCTCGCAATCCGGTGCCGGTTCACCGGTCGTATCACCGGATGGCAATTCCCAAATCCATTGACCGGCGAATCCGATTTTACGTTTCAGGATGTGGAGACTCTTGGCGGCTTCGTAAATGCCGTTGACCCCGAACTTCAAACGCCTGGCATGGCCGAAAATCGTATCGGCACTTGCCGGATCATCGCGATGACCGCAAGGTTTCGCACCATCTTTGAGAAAATGACAAAGCCATTCTTCGGTCTCACTGTTATCGAACTTGCGTTTGCCCTTGCGTGTTTTCGCACGATACTCTTCGAGAAAATCGTCGGCCAGCATGTCGATACCAATTCGCATGAAATGAACGACGCCGTTGCGCACGGTGTATTCAATGCCCGGTGCCTCCTCAATGAGATTGAACTTCGAGGCCAGCATGGTACGGACGCCACTCTTTTTGTCGTGATAGACGTTCCACACCATACGTGCGGCATTGACATAAGCGACCGATCCGCTCCACGCCTCTGCCGCTGTACCAAAGAGCAAGGCGTTCTTTTTCGGGTGGCCGAGTCCGAGGAGTGTCATACCCCGCTCTTCAGCCAAACGCATGATGGGTCGGAAGGCGGCGCGCACCTGGTTGTTCTTGAACTCATCGATCAAGCCCATGAAGGCGGTGACCGGATCAAAAATGATCAGTTTGATATAGCCCGGATAATATTCTGCCTCGATCTTGTCGATCATCTGCTCAAGGACGTCGGTGTCCAGGATCACGAATTCCTCTTGGGTGCCCCGCAACTTGTTTTTCACGACCGAAGGCATATAAACGTGATCGGGATCGCCGCCCTGATCTTCGACGCGCGGCAGGATGGTATCCGCCGCACTGTCCTCGCTCGTGAAATAGATGCAGCCGCCCTGATCGCACGGTGTCCCATCCGGCCAGTCGCGACCTGTCGAGATGGTTGCGCACATATAGCAAACGAACCATGTTTTTCCGGTCGAACCATCGCCGCCCAAGAGGTTGAGCTTGCCCTTGATGAAACGATTGCGCCAGAGAAACTGCAACTCCGTGCGCGTGAACGATGACAGTCGGGCAAAGTCCAATTCACGGATAATGGCTCGTTTTTTCGCTGTCTTATTGAAATTCGACAGATCAACACCGAGTGATTCCGGTGCTGGCGGCTTGCCATAACCATGTGAGCCAAGCGTTCTTGTCGCCGATTCAAAGTCGCCGTTGTGTTCCAGCATGGTATAGGTCGCAAAGGCCGAATAGCTTTGATTCTGATCAAAGGGCCACGCATTACTCGAAAACACGTAGAATTGCCAATGACCGTCAACATGTCGCAAGGTCGCTGAAATGCCGCTGGTCTTGCCGGGTCGCCGCCAGCATTCATTGCCATCGCCTTTCGTTTCGATGTACGTCCAGCCGTGCGATTTCAAGAGTGTGCGTATGTCGGCGGTGTCGTTGAACTCATCGCCGGGACGTTCGACAATAGGCCGTATCGTCGCCACAGACGGCCTGTGTGACGTTTCGTCGACAGGCTGGTTCAATGACCAGGCCGCCGTCAACAACGCGTCACGTTCGCCCGTGCTGAGCACCGGCAGGTCTGTCAGCGAACCCTGCACCACTTCGTAACCCGGCGACGGATCGCAGAGAAACAAGCCCGCTTCACCGCGAGTTTCAATCAGGAGAATGACCACGAATTTACGGCCTTCGCTATCGATTCGCACGATCAGCTTTTTGCCGTTGATGACAGCGTATTCATGGCCTTTCTCAATGATCAATTCACCAAGTTCATATTCAGGCCGCTGGGCGAGCTTGACACTGCCACTGACAGCGGATTCATGGCGATAGATGACATGCCAGCCGCCCGACTGCGAACGTTCAATGACAAGGCGGTCAAGCAAGCTCTGATCAATTTTCTCTGCCCAAGGCTCAAAGGACTCGCCGCAATTGTCGAAGTCGATGATTTCAAGGTTGCCGGAGACCTTGCCGGTGATCAAACACAGCGAGTCAGGCGGCTTTGTGAACCATTGGATGAGTTCCTGTTCCGTCGGCAAACGCTCCTGATAGGGTTTCCACGAGAGGATGGGAATTTTCAAATCCCGACGCGCAGGCAGGACACAAAGTCCCGCCTGCAAATACTCCAATGCCTTTTCCAGCATTACACCTCCTCATCGTTTTCGATAACAACCTTTGGGCCGTCCTTGTCGGCAACGATTTTTGTATTCTCGTAATACGAGTTCGGTCGCCGGTACTTGGGCATATCGAGGAGTGATGGCGGCAACAAGCCACGCTTGATTTTTTCCTCAAAATCCAGAATCATCATGCAATTGCAAAAAATGGCCGCGAGGTGATCTTCGTCATGCTCGCCCATCTGGAACTTCAACAAATGGCGATACATTGAGGCAAAACAGCGTTCTACACTTAGTCCGCGTTCCCAGTTTCTTCGGGCGTATTTTTTTGCTCCCGCTGACAACCAATCGGCCAAACGTTCCATTGCGAAGGGGGAAATCAGCTCCGGATGTGATTTCCCCTCGTCACTGTCACGCACGGCACCGCTTTCAAAAGTTTCCCGTTGCCCGCTGTCATTCATTTTTGGCATAAAGTCTCCCGTTTCGTTTGAGTAAATTCGTGAATCCACATACCGTTGTCTCTGAGCGTGTCCCAGTCGACATCGTAAAACATAGTCTGCCCGATCTGGTCATTGCCTGTCATGCGAACCTCGCACAGTCCCCGGTCAATGCAATCGTAAATATCACGTGTGAATGCAATCGCCGCACTGAGGAGCCTCCCCGTTTTATTATCAAGAGATGCGTGAACCACGTATTTGGCGATTTTGGATCGAAACATTGCATCGGAGGACTTGGCATCATTGGCAAATTCCGTTTTCCCCTGAAATTCCTGGTCGTGGCGGATGGTGAAGGTACGGTTTTCCGTGCCGTATTGCATGTGGATGCCGATTCCGAACAGTCCGTATTCCGGATGAACCAAAGTTGCATCAACTCTTGCTCGTGTGTCAAGCATTTGCCCGAACTTGTCATTCGACCACGTAAGAAAGACAAGTCCTTTCAACAATCGTTGCAGTCGTTTTCGCAGAACGCTCTTAAAGTCGTTTTGAATGAGTCGATAATCATCTGCCAACATCATTGCACACCCCCTTTTAGCGATATGGTTAAAATGCTTTTTTCACTGATCACAGGCTTTTCTCCAAAAAGTAACAAATCATCGCCCCCAAAAAGAAAGCGACCAGTAACATGAGTTTTTGTTTCAAGGTCATCGTTGTAATGTCCGATTCAAGGTGTTGTTTTCCGCAATGGCCTCGTGCCTTGTGGGTTCGCAGACGGCCAGATTCCAGCAGTTTTCACAAACCACCGAAAAGCGACGCAAGGCATGTCCCGACTTGGGACTCAACCACTGCATAAGGATCGCCTGCTTACCACCGCATTTGTAACAGCCGGTGGTCTCCACCATTTCGTCATGCTTGCTTTTCGAGACGCCCGGTTTGCAAAGGCGTTCATTCTCAATGTCCGCCAGTGATTTTTCGATGGTCGAAGCCGCCTCACGGATGAGTTTGCGAAGATCGGCGATGTCGGTCTTTTTGCGGGACTTGCCCGCTGTTTTCAGTGTCTTATGTACATCTTCAATCTGTACACAGAGTGTTTCGAGTTTTTCCAGTAATTCGCTCATGGGGTTAATCCTCCATCAATTGTCCAAAGTTTTCAAAGACGTGCCAAACATGCTGACGGTCGAACATCGTGCCGATGTATTTCCAGCGATTCGGGATGATACAACCCGTTCCGAGTATCGAAAATTCTCGTGTCTCCCGTTCAGCATTGGGATCAACGGTTGCCCAAAGACAAGGAATACCGTCCTGCATTCCGACCTTGAGAATACGGGCGTTTTTCGGCATGGAAACCACGCCGTCGGCAAGTGAGTATTTGTAAATGCTTCGCTTCATATTTCACCTCGTTAAAAAGGGACATCGTCAAGGTCACGAGAACACGCAAGCCGACCATCGGGAGGCGAACCATTGGAGTGCGAAGCATACTGCGATGGAACCGCAGGTTCCCCCCAGGCATCGAGATTTCCCATGATGGCGGCAACGCCTTCGGGGACTTCGCTGAGTACGGTGCGAATGATCTTGTTGTATTTTTCGCCGGGGATTTTGCGGACGGTGATGGTGATCGGCATGGCCAAGCCGCCCGCGTTGGCAATATCGACGGCCTCTTCCGCCGTTTCGGGCAAGGGATCGTTCGACCGCTCCAGCCACCATGTCTCAAACCGTTTGCGCGCCCAACCGTCATGCTCCGGGCAGACCCATTCGGAATGCGAATGATTGAATCCGACGCGATACTCGACCTTCATGGTTTTCGGCTGCCATGCATCGGCACCGCGTTTCGTATGTACGCTGTACCAGACGTCCTGTACGTCGTATTCGGTGTCTTCAATGCCGCCGGATAGGATTCCCGCTTCCGATGCCTCGGTCTCGTGTTTTGCGGCTTCCGGCTCCGGGAACACATAACCGCAGTCGGGACAAATCTTGATTGCCGCATGCATGATCGTCTGGCATTCCGGGCATTCACGCATGGGGGCAACGCCTTTTTGACCATCCCTGCCGTCCTTGATGGTGATCGCATCGACCGGCCCATGCCGCATGATATTGCCGCCGTAGTCCAAAACAAGGCAATCCTGTTTCGACTCATGCAGGCGGAAACCTCTCCCGCAACACTGGTAATAAAGCCCCGGACTCGCGGGCGGACGTAACAAAA
>WRMR01000377.1 GCA_009776995.1 Planctomycetaceae bacterium
ATTTGTACTACGCGAAGCAACCTGCCGTTGTGTTCATCAATAGCATCGACATTTATCAGTTCCATTGAACATGTCTCAATATTATATGGAGAGTGTTTCTTGTCAATCTTGTTTCGATCAAAATGATAAAATTCATGCTTCAACGAGCAATCGACCAAAAATTACCCGACAAGTTTCCGCTATTCTACCAAATCGTTTTCAGAAAACCCCTACGAAAACCCTAATTTTTGTAGGGAAATTTTAGGGGTTATTGGCCGGTGATTTAAGGGTTTCATGGGTTTCAGGTGATTTTTCAGGGTTTTTCAGGAAATCCGCAGGGAAGATTATCTCTCGCCAAAACGCTGTAACTTTTTACCGGAAATGACATCACTTCAATCTGTTTGAATTATACCAAACGCAATCTGCCGTTGCGCTCGCTTTTTGAAATTCAATTGTCACTGACCTGCTATGCCAATATCTGTCTTCTTGAGGCATCGGGGGTTAATTTCAATTCCAGACCTCAGAGTATAACAGATAGGAAACATTCAAGGGGGTAATTTTTCGGGTAATATTCGGGTAAAAATTGCCCATAAAATTACCCCCCAGGCTCTAGCATTAGAAAGTGGAATAATCGTTTCGGTCACTCTACGGGAATTGGCAGTCCCTGTTGTCGTAAGAATGTGAGTTGATCCCAATAGCCGCGTTGGAATTTGATTTTTCCATCTATGACATGAAAGAAGCCACAACCACGAAGGCCGAGCGGGTCTTTCCATTCCAAAATTGCCCACTCGCCGTCTTCAAACACGTTTTCGACGATACAGACCATCTCGGCTACAGCAAATTCCCGCTCAAACTTGTGCATTACAGATGCAACAATTGTTCTGAAAGTTCTCCGAGTGGTTCTTTGAGGAAATTCGCGTAAATGGCCTTGATTTCCGGGTTCTCATAACTGAGCCGCAATGTGTTTTTGGCGTCACGGTCATACAGGGCGTTGCTTCGTGCGGTTTTCAGTTGCGAATCATTGAGTGACTGGTTTTTCGGTTGACCGCCGCCCCCGATACAACCGCCGGGACAGGCCATGACCTCGACAAAATCGAAATTCGTCCCACCTTGTTGAATCTTATCGAGCAAGACCCGGGCCACGCCGATGCCATGCGCAACGGCGAAGTTTAGTTGTCGCGTCTTCATGTCAACGGTTGCCTGTCGCACGCCGCTGAGTCCGCGAACCGGTTTCAGTTCGTAAAATTCCTGGGGTGGTTGCTCTTTGTTGATGAGCCAATACGCCGTGCGAAGTGCCGCCTCGGTCACGCCGCCGGTGTTGCCAAAGATCATCCCGGCTCCGCTGCCCGCTCCCATGACCGGATCGTAAGTCGCGTCGTTCCATTGCGGCAAATTGATTCTCGCCATGTTGAACAGGTAGCCCAACTCGCGACAGGTCAACGCGACATCGACGTCACGCATTGCATCATTCTTGTGGTAAACGCCGGAAGCATTCATACCGGTGAGCAGGATTTCCGCTTTTTTCGCAGTGCATGGCGTCAGTGCGACGTGGTAAATGTTAGCCGGATTGATGCCCTGCTGTTTTGCAAAGTATGTTTTCACCATTGCGCCCTGCATCATCACCGGACTTTTGGTCGTCGAGATGTTCGGTAGCAGTTTCGGATAGAACAGTTTGGCATACCGCACCCAAGCCGGGCAACAACTTGTGAACATCGGGAGCGGTGCGTTGTTTATCGAGAGTCGTTTGACCAGTTCCGACGCTTCTTCCATGACGGTCAAATCGGCGGCAAACGTGGTGTCAAGCACGTAGTGTACGCCCATGTCGCGAAGGCCTCGCACGATTTTGCCCTCTACATTCGTGCCGGTCGTCATGCGAAACATTTCCCCCAACGCGACGCGGATGGCCGGTGACGTTGACGCGATGACGATTCTGTCTTTTTTGTTCAAAGCGTCGCGCACTTGCGGATAATGATACTTTTCCGACAACGCATTGTTGCGACAAAACAACGTACATTGGCCGCAATAAATACACGCCTCTTCACCGGCGGAAACAGGGCGGCCATAAACGGCGGTCATGTTCAGGCAATAATTGACACAATCCCCGCAACTTCGGCAACGACGTGAGTTGTGCTGAAGCGACGGATTGGTTGCACTGATGGAAAGAGACGCTCCGCCGCCATATCCGCCACTGCGACCGTAACCGCCGCGCTGTTGGGCAAGGCAGATTTGTCCGCCACTACATGCAATGATTCCCAAGCCTGCGGCAGCATCTTTAAGCATCTCACGCCGCGTTGTTTTCGGTTCTGAATGAAAATTAGGGGAAGTCGTATTTTTCATAATGAGACTTTCAGTTTTTGCGGTTATATTCCGAATTGCCACGAATGAGGCAAAATCTGTTTTCACGGGCACAGGTCGGGGACGGAGGCTTTTTTAGCGAAAACAAGCCACAAATTGTTTTATTTTCGTAATCGTATGAACAACAATCACCAATCTGAATGGAGAGGCAACAACATGATGAATATGAACAAATTTTTCGCTAAGTTCGATAATAAAAAGGAGGATGCAAAACGTCATCAGAATAAATGCGATAACGGTCAATAAGGTTATCGTATTCCGTTTTAAGGCTTTTCGATTCAATTTCAATAATAATTTGGTCATTCGCCAGTGCTGGCAAATATGGACAAGCATTAATACATACCATGTCATGCTTATAATGCAGTGAAACGACCACCATGAA
The DNA here is from genome assembly GCA_009776995.1 of Planctomycetaceae bacterium. GTDB lineage: Bacteria > Planctomycetota > Planctomycetia > Pirellulales > Thermoguttaceae > WRMR01. The sequence continues at coordinate 2,717 of WRMR01000377.1, forward strand.
CGCTCCGCTGAATGGACGGTAAGAATCACCAAAACAAGACCGATAAGCAATAAAACATCGACGATTGCCTTTGCAGCACGCTTATCAAGGATATTCTCAACGATCTTTCGCATGACATCCGCTCCTTCAAGAAATCCATCGAATACTCACCGGCAATCATTGGGACTCCAGCGACAAAACGACGAATTTTCACAATCATCACATTGATTTGTAAACCATCAGAAAACGTAAATGTTTCGCAAAAATCGCAAAAAAGTTTGTCGTCGTTTATCGCACAGATGTATTATGTAGCTCTGTATCAATGCGTGTGGCCATCTTCACCTTCCGCCGTATTTCTTCCGAAAGTCCGGAAGATGACGGACAAGCGAAGTCCGGGGAGACTTCGCTTGCCGTTCACTACAGAATGTTTAACGTTTCAAGAAACGTTATTTTAGCAGCAGGCATCACAGCATTGACAGTCTTCACAATCACAAACGCCGTCTTTGCAGCCGTCGCAACAATCGCAACCATTGGCACTACAGCAAGCGTCCCTATTGCAGCAAATACATTTTTCGCATCCGCAGTTGCAATTCCCGGCTTTGCATTCGTCACAGCAATTGCATCCATTCTCGCAATTGCTCTTGGCTTTCTGACAGGCACCGACTTTGGCCTTCTCGCAAACAGCCATTTTCGGGCAAGTTGCCTTGTCGCTGCAAACCATTTTTGCCATTTTGGGACAAGCCGCTTTATCACCGGAGCAGAGTCCTTTTGCTTTCAAACCGCAACTCTTGGCAACGGCACACGTTTCCGGTTGAACCGCCGAAGACGATTTACCGGCATTACCGTTGACAGCAAAGGCAACGGTCAGCGAAAGAATGGCCAAAACAGCCACTCCCAGTATCACTTTATGGATTTTTGTCATTTGTTAATTTCCTTATTAAAATCATTGACTTTTCTTACATTATCAAACATCATAACGGGTAGCGAAACCCCATCAATTGAGAAACACGCACAACAGGACGTGCAAGGGAACATGGGAGCATAACGAACCCCGTCGTTCTTTGAGAAACGACGACAAACACATCGTGTCAACCTGATCAAAAGAGGGAATTGAAACAACAATATCCCATGAGGGACAAGAGTTCAGTTGTTTGACCTGCGACACCGTGATTGGCACAATTGCGACAAATCTTTGAGCAAGAACACAACGACAATTGATTCCACTGTTATTCTTTGCGCGCCATCCAGTATTTTTCGTATCTAATATTGACAAGTCTCTGTCAATTTTCGCAATCTCGCATGTACGACCGTTTTCACGGTAACAACATTCACACAAACAAGCACACAACGGCACCACCGTGCCCAAAAGCACGGCACCGATCATTATGCTGCTGATGAATTGTCGAAAAAAATACCGTTTCATTGGCCAAGTCTCAGCGATTGCGGGATAGTCTGTTGTGGTTCACATGATTTAATGCGTATGGCCGTCTTCGCCGTCATGCCCGGCAAGTTTTTCCAGTTTCGCGTTGTATGGCGTACCGCTGATTTCAACCATAGCCGTTGCATCGCCTTGCCAGCCTTCACAGATCAGCGTTGCGAGTTCCATGTCCGTCAAGGTGAATGTCGCCGGTTTACCTGCTTCCTGTGGAGTACGGGGCAATGAAAATGAGGTTGGTTTACCATCGACCATGAAATTCAAACGCACTTCCTGTGCATCCACCTCCGTTGGTTCAAAGTGTGCGTCAGTAATAAACGCCGTCACAAGGCCGGTCGTTTCCGCTTCGTCGATGATTTCCATCGAATATTTATGGCCGGGAAACTCGACCAGGACTTCGTTGTACTTTGTGACGTGAGGGGGATGAGCGTCTGCCGCAGTTTCCGCAGCATGGTCATGGTCGCCGGGATTGCACCCTTGTAGCACCATCAACATTCCGGCCAGTCCCAAAAGAAACACGCTTGTTCTAAAAAATTGTTTCATGTTCATTTCCTTTTTTGTTGGTTAAAGTTACTTGTAACATCCAGTTTCAATCAGTCGTTAATGATTTGTGTCAATAACGGTAATTCTGTCTTTCCCGGTTTTTTCCCGTTCCATCATTCTTTCCGCCGCCTTTCTCCCGAATGTCCAAAACAGTGCCGGACGCACGAAAAATTCCATGAGCGTCGAGGTAATCAAACCACCGACGATCACGGTTGCGATAGGATATAGGATTTCCCGTCCCGGTGTGTCGGGTGAAAACGTAATGGGTAACAAGCCAAGCATGGCGGTCAGTGTGGTCATCAATACCGGGGCTACGCGATTTCG
>WRMR01000378.1 GCA_009776995.1 Planctomycetaceae bacterium
AGAATCATCCGCTGACGGCGGAGCAAAAGTCGTTCAACCGCGAGTTATCGAGAGAGCGCATTGTCATTGAAAACATCAACGCCAGGATCAAAACGTTCAAAATTTTGAGCGAAAGGTATCGCAACCGGCGAAAAAGACACCTGCTCAGGATGAATCTCGTTTGTGCGATACTCAACCGGGAACTCATGGCGTAATTCTCCAAAAAAACTGGAAGTATTCAGAGTGTGGACAAGCACAGCGATCGTTTTGCGCTCGGATGAGAAAAACATGGGGGACTTTGCGATGAAAAGTTGATGCGGAAGGTGCAAAAGCTTAACGAAAGAACGCAGTGATCAGAAAAAATCGCTTTGCGATTTGCCCAAACCACTGTTTCCGAACAAGTCTATTACAATAATCTGATTGCGATCCATTTGCCAAACGGAATACTCACCGGGTCGCCGTGGGGAATTACTTTCCCACGGCTCCCACAGACCCGGACGTGCAGACATTACCGCATCCGGTTCCTCAAAACTCTGGTTGCTACGTGTTGGTCGTTCCCGTTTTTCGATTGAAAATGCTGTGAACGATCTTTGGAATCGGCAGTGGATACTGCTTTGCAAGTCTCGCAAACGCTTCCCAATTCAGGCTGCGTTCACGATTACGGCGGGTCAGCCACTTCTGCCATACCTGCTTCACCAACTTGATGAAACATGCCCAATGAGGCGTTGTTTCCTGTGATGCCATAGTACGCATCATGGCCGCTCACCTTGGCACAAAGTTGCTTCCACTGTTCCTTCACCGGCCAATGTCGATGAAATCGACACCATTGAGCCACTTCCCGATCAGGCGTCTGATGACTCCGTCACGTACCCTCCGTGACACAAACTCCTGGAGTTGCCTATGGTCGAGGGTGTCGAAAAACTTGCGCAGATCGACCTCCAAAACCCGGCCGCCTCGCACTTCCATCGTTGCCTTCCAAACCGCTTCGATGGCCTGATGGGCGCTTCGTTTCGGTCGAAAGCCATACGATCCGTCGTAAAAGTCATGCTCATAGATCGGTTCCAGGAGCATCACGACGGTTCGTTGTACGATTTTATCCTCGAAGGCGGGAATCCCAATCGGACGTGTTTCATTGCTCGTTCCTTTCGGAATATGCACCCGTTTGACAGGCGGAGCTTTGTACGTGCCCGATTTCAGACGTTGGTGGAGTGCCGCGAGATTCTCGGAGAGATGTTCCGCGTCGATCGCTCCCGTAACGTCATCGACTCCGGCGGCGCCGTCCTTACGGGTTCGGCGATACGCTTCTTCGAGCCATTCGAGGGTCATCTGGTGCGCCAGCGACGTGAAAGCAAACTCCGGCGAACGTTGTGCCGGCGATGCTATCCGCTGCTGGACCGTTGATACATTTTCCAAATTTCCAGGCATCTGATGGATTTCCCAACAGCGATTCAAAGTTTCGACGTCTCGCTTCCCTCCACGGGCTCCTCGTTGGGTTTTGAGTTCGCCCGATTCAACGGTACTATCAAGACGCTATGACTTCCCGACGTTCCTCTCGCGTCGCTTCGTTGCCTTCGCTCGGCGATACCATGTTTGCGTGGGATGGTTCGTCACATCGTCTCCTCGCACGCAAAAGACGACCGGAGTATTGACCGACTCCCTGACGGTGTTCCGCATGGAAACGGCGGGACCTCCCAAGTTCCCGTGAGACCTCGATTGTTCGTTCGCCTGGTTCCAAGACCCCGATCAAGCCGCTGCCCCAGACCGGTCAAGAGCGAGCGATGTTGTCCCCACACGTCCAAACAATGGAGACCTTGACGATGAGTCCATTACGAGGCTCAATAGCAGGCATTCGAACTGGCTGTGTACGCTTCGCAGTGATGATTGCTCAATCCCCACGCAACACTCGCTTCCGGCGGTTGGTCAGACCTTACCGGGTGGGCTCGTCCCACAAGGTTCTCTGCGAAAAGGTTTCAATGATCTGACTTCACATCATCTCCCTCCTTCTCTACGGACTTCTTGGCGCAAATGGACAAGGCACCTTCTTGACGCAATGGGACAAACACACTCCCGTTGGACTATCACAACGATAGTCGATCAAATCATCTGGACGAGCGAACAGACAATTACTCCCCCATGCAAGTTCTGTTGATATGATTATCACATTTGAATCTGAGGATTTTGTTGGAGGGGGCAATGATCCCTTGGTACGATAAAACACGATATCTGGTTCATTTATCGTTCTCGAAAACACTTCTAACGCATTAATTCCCGGTTGTTTAGTTTCAATGTATTGAGGAATTTCAGGGTTAGTTGAATATAAATAAAGCCCTTTACATGTAAAACGAATACTTTCGAGACGTTTAAGATCATCATGTAACACTTGTTTTTCACCACGCACTGCAGTAACACACGCTTTCATTTGCATGGCAAGATAGCCATTTTTAAAAGATAAAATATAATCATCAATACTTGCATCATTTTTTGTTTCTAGGAATTCAATATGCTGAAGACAAACATTGATCTCTCTGACAAACGACTTTTCAGCATTTCCATAATTATCATTATAGCATTCCATGACTCCTTTGATAAAATTGATGCCTTGGTAATGTGAATCATATTGCAAACGCATTTTTTCAGCAAAATGTTCTCCTTCATCCGTCTTTTTTAGAATTACATAAAGGTAAACAGCCGTGTTGAAATCTTTAAGTATCTCTGATGAACTGTCATCGTAGTTTTCAGGAATTAACAGCTTTTCAGTAACAAACTCAAGTGCCGTTTCGTATTTTTGAGCAAGCAATAATTCGTCCAACGTTTCTTCTGCCAACAAATATGTGCTAAATTGAAAAAAAGTCGGCATATTGCAGATGAAATAACAAACGGAAACCAACAAGAAAACTTTGGCATTTCTGTGGCGCAATAAAACAATCATGTAACAATCCTTTGAATTTGATTGTAGGGTGAAAAATCTAATCGTTTCGTATTTGGGGAATACAAAAAGGCTTTAAAACAAAGTTAAATTGAAGTTGCCTACGCCATTGTGTTGACTCGCCGGGAGTTATCCTCAAAAGTTGTGTATGGTTGAAAAGTGGCGGCGGTCATGGAAAATGGTGAGTATTAAGATGAATCATCATTTTTCAAAGAACCGCCACTATGGTCAAGTTTAACAAAAAATCGCAATCACAACCAGTTGGGCGTCGAAATTTATCCACTCACAATATCTCTGCGGGAATCGTACAAAAAAAGTTGGTCGGGGGATATTTCAGGAAGCTCTAATGTGTTTGTCACGATCACCGGGAGCATCTATGAAGATCGCCGGAGATCATCGAAGATCAACGGGGATCAACAGAGGTCGCCCCGGGGATATTTGAGAAACAAAACGTCATCCCCAGAAAGGTTGAACCATGCCGACAGAGAAAAAAACCGTCTCCCAAAAACCCAAAAGCGTCTTGGAACCCGGGAGCAAAAGCAAATCAAAAACAAACAGGTCGTCAAATCCGGTAATACCGGAACTGGAAGCGGCGATTTCGGAAATCACTGCGGCCGTGGACAAATTCCATGAATGGATACAAAGTTTCAAAGTTGGCGTTTTTCGCAGTATTTAGCGTGGTTCGCGTTAAAAATCCTTGTGACTCTTCGTGACATCGTGGTGAATACAAAAATCCCGTCATTGCGATGACACTCCATTCCGGCTGTTGTTTTCGTAGCGTGCTTTGTGGTATAATTCTGTTTTTCCTTGCTGTCGCTGTGGGTTTTTGTAACGCGGCGAACTCAAACAATCACACGGAAGGAAACATACATGACTCGAAAACATACACTATGGTCTTGTTGGGCAATCGCGGCGGTTCTGATCTGCGGCGACTTATCGGTTTTTGCGGAAACGACGATTACCCGTGTTCGGGTCAATCGCCGCGTTGATCCGGTCGGGCTGGAAACCGCGACGCCCATGTTGAGTTGGAATCTCGTCGACACCGTGCGCAACACGTCGCAACAGGCGTATCGCATTCGTGTGGCAAGCTCGCCGGAGCAACTGGACGAGGATGCTGACGCAGCCGCCCGGCGATCGACTGCCCACCTTCTGTGGGACACCGGTTGGGTCGAGAGCGGTGAGATGATCGAAATCGAATACGCCGGAAAACCGCTTGCCCCGTCCACGAAATACTACTGGACGGTCAGCGTCAGGAACAATCGCGGCGAAACGTCAACGCTTTCACCACCGGCAACGTTTGTGACCGGACTGTTCGATGCTGAAGATTGGAAAGCCCAATGGATTTCAATGGATCGCACGGACAATGACCCGATGCCGGTCTTCCGCAAAAGTTTTTTGCCCGGAAAAACTGTGAAAGAGGCTTATGTGCATATTTGCGGGCTGGGGCATTACGAATTGCGGCTCAACGGCGCGAAGGTCGGCCATTCGTTTATCGATCCCGGCTGGACGAACTACCGCAAAACGTGTCTGTACAGCAGTTACGATGTCACGAGTCTGTTGCGCGACGGCGAAAACGTGTTCGGCGTGTTACTCGGCAACGGCATGTACAATGTGTCGGGTGGCCGCTACGTCAAATTTACCGGCACGTTCGGGCCGCCGAAACTGATCGCGCAGCTTGAAATCTTTTACAACGACGGCACACGCGAAACCGTTGCAACAGATGAAACGTGGCGTTGCGCGTTCGGTCCCATTGTGTTTTCGTGCGTGTATGGCGGTGAGGATTTCGACGCGACACGTATTGAAGCCAGTTGGGATGCGCCGGGCTTTGACGACGCGCAATGGCAGGCGGTCCAAGTGGTTGACGGTCCCGGCGGCGTCTTGCGTGCACAGGAAGCCCCGCCGGTTACCGTGGCCGAAACGCTCACGCCGGAAAAGGTTTGGCGGCTGGACAACGGGCAGTACATCGCCGACTTCGGCCATAATTTTTCGGGGCGGCCGCGCATTCTGTTGCGCGGCAAGCCGGGAAGCAAAGTCATGGTAAAGACCGGCGAGCTCATCGACCGGATATGGGAGGGACACAGTTAC
>WRMR01000379.1 GCA_009776995.1 Planctomycetaceae bacterium
CACTCTGCACTCTGCACTCTGCACTCTGCACTCTGCACTCTGCACTCTGCACTCTGCACTCTGCACTCTGCACTCTGCACTCTGCACTCTGCACTCTGCACTCTGCACTCTGCACTCTGCACTCCCCCGAAAGCCTTGCATTGTCATGGCATGACGCGCTGCGGCCGTGTCACCTTTTCCAATGCTTCGCTGATTTTGAATTGTAGCGGCGACTCTTTCGGCAATTTTCCGGCGTCTTCCAGTTTTTTGCCGACGGCGAGAATTTTTTCGACTTTTTCCGGCGTCAGCTCATGCCCCGGCTGGGTCGGCATCCCCTCCCAGATGACGGCTCCGAATTGCGGTTCGAGAATGACCGTGTGCGGGATGCCATAGACCCCCAGTTTGTTGGCGAAACGACGACCGGTATCAACGGCGTGATAAAACTTGATGTCGGCAAGTTTCAACGGCTTTTCCATCGCTTCAATGGCCGCCTGATCCGTTTCGCAAATCGCAATGACGACCAGCTTGTCGCCGTACTTTTCATGCAGGTAATTGAGGTAGGGTAACGAACGCCGGCACGGCGGACACCAGGTGGCCCAAACTTCGATCAGCACGAATTTTCCGGCCATGTCTTTGGGGGCATCGCCGACCCAGTGTTCGATGTCGATTTCCGGCACATCGGTGTACAGCCAGGAATCGGCCCAGATCATGCGGTCGCGTTGCAACGCGGGATGCCCCGGCGTCAGACCGGCGCTTTCGACAAGCCAGGGTTCCTTTTCGATGTCGATGTCTTTCAGCTTGTTGAAATCAATGACCAGGCTGTTTTTTTCGCCTTCGACGACTTTCGGAGCTTTCGACGGGTCGGTGATAAACGGCCCGGCGTCGTCTTCGGAAAGGAATTCCGCTGTTGGCTCACCGGGCGGGTCAGGGATGACTGCCGGAAATGCATCGGCGCATGGAACAAAAGACAGGACAAGCAGGAAAACAGTTGTGGTAAAAAGAGGGTTTGTCATGGTTGATTCTTTCTTTCCGGGATGGGAGGGGGAATAATCGCCATACCCAGCTTCAGCGGAGGAATGTCTGCTTCCGTGGAATATGGCAAAAGAATAATTGGTTGAACTTCAGCCGTTGGATACCGGTCGAGAAACCAGGATGGCATGTCTTGCGGGTAATGGTTTGCATTCCAAAGACAAACACCGCCTTCGCGGTTGATGCTTTCCGGATCAGCCCAAGTGCTGAGGATAATACCTTCCGGTTCAAAACTGTCGGGAGGGGTGTGGCAGAACACTTCGGGGTCATCGTTCCCATAAGCGGCCACACTCCCTGTAAGCCACCATTCCCCTGCAAGATGAGGGCAGGAAATGGAATAACGGGTGTGCCAGGCGGTCTCGACATGGCGGGCAATCTCTTGGCCGGGATAATGAATCCGGGATGGCTTGTGGCGAAGGTAGGGCGACGCAATATCGCGAACGGAGGTGACCGTGGCCATGAGAATCATTCCCGTTGCGGCGAAAACGGCAATTCGTCGCAGAGTCAGGGACTTTTCATCGAACTCCAGGTAAAAGGTCAGATAAAGCCCCAGAAAAATCCAAAGATGTGAACCATAAATGGTATCGAGCCGCAGACCGAACAGTGCGGAAATCAGCACTTGGAATAACAGGGGCCAGGCCACAAGCATGTTGAGGAAGCGTGCATGAAACACATCTTGTTCGGTGAATGTCCGCCGCAAAAATTGACCATTGCAAACAATGAAAAACAACACCAGGATTGGTGTCACGATACCAAGTTGGGTCAGAAGAAATACGGCAGGGTAGAGAATATGTTCCCAAAACGCATGGAAATCACCGTCTGTACGTTCAGAAAAATAATGCAATGTCGAAAAATGGTGGGAGCTGACGTCAAGAAAGTGAGGCAGGAAAATCAAGGCGGCTGTCAGCGTCGTCAGATATGGCCCCGGCGTTTTCCAGTACCGCCTTGCTCCAGGGTCACGAACCATGAACAAGAGCATCATAAAAACAAGAATGAACCCGGAATACTTCGCAAGGGTGCCAAGCCCCAGGAAAACGCCGGTGAGAATCCAGTAGCGCAACTTGCCGTTTTCCAGAGCGTTAAAGAACGACAACGCCGCAAGACTCCAGCAAGCCAACAGTGAGATGCTGTTGTTGAATTCGAGGCTGTAAAAGGTGAAATAGGTGTAAAACTCCATGGAACAGACTGCAAGCAGTGCTTTTTTCGGGGAAAGCATCCTTCCGGCAAGCCGCCAGATCGAAAAAAACGCGAGAGCAACAACGACTTGCGAGCAAAGGTAAGGCGCGATTTTCGCTTTGCCGGTCAACAGTGAGACAAGTTCCGTACCCCACGCAGGAAGCGGCGGATGCTTTCCGCTGGACAAAACCCATTCCTGACCATAGAGAAAGCACTCAATCACGTCCAGCGGATAGTTCGGTTTGGTGCAAAGCGGGAGAATCAGCCAGACGAGGATGTGCAGAAAGAGGAACAGCCAAAAAAACATGGTGTATCGTTTTGGTGAAGGGTCCATTTTGCACTCCATGATACGGCTTGGTGTGGCAGGGTGATGCGTTGAATATCAGACTCCATTTCCGGCAACGAACGATCACCGAAACTGATCCGCTTCGATCAGATAGGGCATGGTGCCGTCGCCGAAGCGGGAATGTTCGTTGACCCAAAAGGTGCCGCCGACCCGGACGGGCGTGGTACGGTAGTTGACTTTCAGACCGCCGACGCAATACACGTCGATCATGTCGGCGGGATTCTGGAACGACGAGCAGAACTTGCAGTGTTCCACCGTGCGCACGAGAATGAAATTGGTTAACCCGCTTCGCTGTTTCGACTGGTACATATACCCCTTGACAAGGATTTTCTTGTTCTCGCGGCCAAGTTGGGCTATGTGTTCCGGTATTTTGCCGTTTTTGTCGAGTGCCATGTCGGCAAAATCAACGACCGTATAGCCGCGCGGCACGGAAAAATAATACCGCCAGATTTCCAGCCCGGAACCGCCGACGCTCATGACCAGTGAAACCACAATACCTGCAATCGCGAGGTAAAACCCTCCCACTTCGCCCGGCGAATCCAGGTGCCGGTACAAGGCCCAAAGCCCGACCAAAAGGCCGAGTATCGGCACAAACACCGTCTGCCACGAAAAAAACGTCGTGACACCGATCAGGCCAAGCACGATTGAAATCAGCGCGACGGCGTTTACTTCAATATACCGCCGTATCCCGGCCTTTGTTTTCAGACCCTTGTAACCAACGCCGGTCAGTGTCTTGTCAAATTCGTTCTGCATAATAAACCTCAATGAGGAATTCACTCCCTGCTCAGAACCGCAATCTTACGATAGCGGTCCTGATTTTACGGTCGGCCACGATGTAACCACCATACCGGGTTGTTAGCAACTACCAAAAAACAAATGGCCCATCATTGATTTCTCGCAGAGGGCGCAAAGGCCACAGAGAAATGTATTGACAAAAAAACTCTGCGTCCTCCGCGGTCTCTGCGAGAGACAAAAAATCGTTGGGTGTTTTAATTTTTGACAGTGACTTGTTGAGTACCTGCAATCCTATGGTTCATGATACGCCATGTTGTCGAAAATGGCAACCCTGCCTTGCCGCTCTCGCTTGTGTAGCGGGTTCTGGCTTGGCATTTGGCTTGTGACATTCCGGAAAAAGCCTTATCTTATGTTATTCCCCGCCTCGGCCCATTGCACGAAATCGGGCAAGCCTTCGTCCGGGAGTGCGGCGGCCGCTTTGAGGCTTTCGGCAACCGGAGCCGGGATGCATTCTTTTGTGTATTGCCGAATCAGCTCGTGATGATGCTGGACGATGCAGTGCCGTCGCGGATGTTTCATCGCGGCGGACATGCGGCCCCAAATGACGGCCATCGGCTCTTCCGTGACGTTGCCGAACGAAAGCGGCGTGAAATCACAGGGACACACTTCCCCGGCGGCATCGATGAACAAATGTCGCGTACCGCCCGAGCAGCCGAACAGTTCGGGACTCTCAATTTCGTTGAACGCGCAGACTTTTGTTGGGTGCGGCTTGCTGCTGAGTTGCCGGTTGGTTTCGCGGTGAAACCGCCGTAGTTCCGCAACTTGTTCCGGCGTGAGAAACGTGCTTGCGTCCGCGTCGTGCAACTGTCCGCAAGGCATCGGCTCAATCAGCCGGAACTCGTCCACGCCGAGTGTGACCGCCCGTTCGTAAAGTGATTTGTAAAGTTGCGTTTCGACATTGCGCCGGTCGGCAACGCAGTTGACACAGGTGTAAATACCGGCTTCTTTCGCCAGTCGCAGCGCATTGTGTGCGGTTTCGAGTGCGCCGGGGAAACAACGCATCCCGGCGGCTTCGTCGGCGTCGTCGCGGTCCATGCTGACGCAGACGGCCCAAAGCCCGGCGCGTTTCAACTCGCGGAGACGTTCTGCGGTGACGCCGATGCCGGAGGTGAACATCATCACTTCGCCGCCGCCGTCCTTGATCGCCCGGACGAGTTCAGCCAAGTCGGGACGCAAAAGCGGTTCGCCGCCGGTGACGCCGAAGAGTGAAACGCCGAGTTGGTGCAATTCACCGATGACGCGCAACCATGTTTCGGTCGGATGGTTGCCGCCGCGACGTTTTTTGAGGCTGCAATGCCAACAGTCGGCCGGACACTCGGAGGTCACGGCCAGGAACGCGGAAACCGGACTCCAGCGTCGTTCGCTGAGCAGGTTTTCAAACAACCGGTCGTAGGCCGGGCCGGGAAACGGCGGCAGAAACGAGTTGATGACCCACTGGTTTTCAAAGCGCGTGATGCGTTTGCCGTCGAGCCAGCGCAGAACGTAACGCAGGGCTTTGAGCCTCCCCCAAACGCCGCGAGTCAGTTGCGAGCGGGTACTGTCGCCGCGCGATTTGCCGCGCCGTTCCAGTTCGCGGAACACCCGGCGGGGCGTTTGCGTCATCCGGCGGTCGAACAGCAAACGGAGGAGCGTTATACTATCGCCAATGGAAATTTTCGGTTTG
>WRMR01000380.1 GCA_009776995.1 Planctomycetaceae bacterium
AAGAGTAGTAGCCAGAAATACAGCGAGGTCACGAAGTGGCCGAACGGAGTGCCGATGTAACCTCGGAGATCGGTCACCTACCTTGTCCGGTCACTTTACTTCGTTTCGTTCCCGGTTGCTGTTTCTTGCGATGGCCACGGCGTGACCGCCCTGTCTTCAAAAATATGTCGGCCCTGATTTTATTAAAACTACAACTGTGGATTTCAGGATACCACAGACGTAGTTTCTTGTCAAGTGCATTTTTGGAAATTTTTTAGAAACCTCTTGACACGATTAAGACAATGTCTTACGATAATTAAGACAATGTCGCAACTGAGGACATTTCTTGCAAAACAACGGAAAACGAAAGGTGAAAATGACGGTGACCATCAGGAAAATCTCGCCGGGGGAAGCGGAACTTCTCGACATTTTTTGGGTCAACGGCAAGTTGACGCTTTCACAGGTTCACGAAATCCATTCCAACGGGACCGGCAAGCCGACGTTACAAACGGTTCAAACGCGGCTCGGACGGATGGTCGCGAAGGGATTTTTATCCCGCAACGGCGAGTACCCGGCGGTTTACGACGCCCTGATCGCCCGTGAAGAGACGCAGGGCAAGTTTTTTGACCTGATCGAATCGTTAGCCGACCGGAATTTCGCACCGTTCATGCTCCGCCTGGCCGAAAAACGTTCGCTCACCCCCGAAGAAATCGCCGCATTGGAAACGATTTTGAAAAGGACGAAAGTGCAGAGCGCAGAGTAAAAAACACTTTGCTCTTTGAACTTTGCGATTTGAACTCTAAACTCTGAACTCAACCATGTCCCATTTATTGCTGTTTTACCTTGCCCGTTGTTCCGTGTTTTTGTTGGCGGCGGTGCTGTTACTGGAGTTGCTGGTTCGCGTAAGCCGGTTGAAATCGGCGACGGTGCACCGTGTCCTCTGGGGGACGGTGTTGCTCGTTTCGCTGTTCGGCTTTGCGATTCCGATTACAGTACCTGTTGCGCGGCAACCGGAAACGCCCGGACAATCATCGCCCGGACCGTTGGCCGTTCCCGCGTCAATACCACAGCTCGAGCCGCCATTGCCGGAACAACACGGGAGTGTCATCCCGCCAACGCCTGCTGTTGCGGTTGATGCGGTGCCCTTGCCGAAACCGCAAATCCCTGAGCCGCCGGCATTCGTTACGGTCTGCACCGTCGCGCAAGCCTGGGTCACGCAACACTGGCAAGGGATTGTGCTAACCGTATGGGCAGTCGGTGTCGCGGTGTTGGTTGCATGGCGATTGGTTTCACACGCGCTGCTGACAGTGCAATTGTTCCGGCAGGTCAAGCCCATCGACGGCGCGACGCGCGAGTCCTGGGAAATGCTCCTCACGCGGCACGGTTTCCGGCGCACGGCGGTTCCGATTCGCCTGACCGAATCGACCGGCCCGGCGATCATTCGCAACGGGTTCGGTTTTGTGCTGTTGATCCCTGAAACGCTCTGGAGCGAGCTTTCACCTGAACTTCGCGACGGCGTGTTGCGGCACGAACTGGGACATCTCGCGCATCGCGACACGCTGCTTTCGCCGCTGGCGTACTTGCTTGCGACGTTGCAGTGGTTCAATCCGGCGGCATGGTTCGCACTCAAGCGGTACAACAAAGCGACCGAGTGGCACGCCGACGAATTTGCCTACGGTCCGCAACAGGACGGTTCGTCGTTGCTTGCGGAAACCTTCCTGACGATTCACAACTCGACGGGATCGCGGGGGCTTTCCCTTCAATCTTTCGCGCGGTTCAGTACGCTGGAACGCGTCAACCACCTCATCACCCTCGAACAATCGGGAAAGGAACACGCCATGAAAAAGTCTATCATCGGAGCCGTCGCCCTGACGCTCCTGTTCGCCGGAACGTTTCGTGTGGAGTTCGTCGCCGTCGCGGAAACGGAGGCATTGGAACCAAATGTCGCGGCGGAGAGTCAGGCTGACTTGACGCCGCCGCAAGAAACAGTACTTCCGCAGAAAGAAAAGTTGAAGGAGTTTCGTATTTTTGGCCGCGTTCTCATGCCCGACGGTACGCCTGTGAAAAGTGCCAATGTCACTGGCAACGGATTTGTCAAGACCAACGCCGCTTACGGTTTCTCAACCACAACAGATCAGGACGGAAAATACGTTTTTCACGGTCCCCTGCATATGCCGGAATGTGACGCGTTTTCCTGCCAGGCGTACCTGAGTCACTCTCCTGAAAACACGATCGTGGGAGAACTCATTGACAGGCTCGCACGTCGTCAGTTACGGGAAGTATTTGAACCGCAAGTCTCGGAAATCAGGTCGTTTTACCGCAGTGACCGGGATGAAATCGAATGCGATTTCATTTTGCAGGATGGCTTTCCGATTCACGGAACAGTTCGTTACGCCGATGGGTCACCTGCGAAAAACGCCAACGTGTTTTTTGTGCCTGCCAAAACTCCGGAAGTGTTCAAAGAAAAAATGTCCGCCACCTTTTCCCGGGGAGCGCAAACCGATGACGAAGGTGAATACCGGATTTATCTTTCACCGGGAGAATACCGCGTTTTCACCACTCGAGGGCGGAATGATGAATTGGCCGAAGCCGGTGCGGAGAAAAATCCCCAGGTCGATCTTGTTCTGAAAAACATCACGCTGATTCGATTTGTCCATGCGGATGGTACGCCGTTGTTTCGGGAAAAAGTCCTGACACCGTTGAATTTTTCCTGCTGGGACCTCGGAGAACTGGATGCACTCGGCAACCCCACCTGGGGCAGTTTCAGCCATGGAGCGGACGTCAATGACAACGGCGATCTTGAAATAAGTCCGAAAGGAAAAGCGTATATTCATTTCACAAGCGATGATTTCCAGGAAGGTTTTGTCGGTGAAATTCCTACCGGACTGGAGAATTTCACTGTTTACTCCGCCCAACTGGTGCCGACGGCTAAAGCCCGATTCCGTATTCTCGACGCCTCGAAAAAACCGTTGATCGGACAACAGGTTTTCTGCCACGTGAGAGTGAGACATACGTTGACGCGGAGTTCCACCGGTCTTCGAGCCGGCGACGCCATTCGCACGGACGAACAGGGATACATCACTGTGTCCGTTCCGGCACTGGGGGATTTGGCTGACCGTTTCTGGTATGAACTGATCGTCTCGTTTCCGAGTCAAGACGTCAAACTGCGCAAGGAGCCGGAATTTCGACCGCCGTTGCCAGACACTGTCACCGATTTCGGCGATGTGTTCCTGGACGGTGATGATTCGGAATTTGAACCGGCGGAATGACAGGTCGATGTTGCCAATCTGAACTGCGACGGTTACGGAGCGGTCGGTCCGCTCGATAACACTCGCGACTCGAATTGAAATGTGGCTCTGATTGAAATTCGTCTCTGATGCAATGTACACGTGGTGATTGCATGACTCCTTACGGTGCTCACGGCGTGACTGCGGTGTCTTGAAATCCCCAAGTCTTTGCTTGCGGATTTTCCATGATCGGGTATAATAAGGCACTTTGCGATTTTGAGAAACGATCAAGGAACGCCCCATGCCGGATTCAAAAGACTTTTTCAAACAATTGATTCTCACACCCAGTCCGACCGGATTTGAGGAAAAAATCCAGGCCGTCGTGCGGGACTACATGGCACCTTACGCCGATACGCTCGAAACCGATGTGCATGGCAATGTCATCGCGGCCAGGAATCCGGACGCTCCGCTCCGCGTGATGCTTGCCGGACACTGCGACCAGATCGGTTTGCTGGTCAATTATATTGACGCGGAAGGGTTCCTGTATGTTCTCACCCTGGGCGGCTGGGACGCCCCCATGCTGTTGGGGCAACGCGTCATCATCTGGGCGGAAAACGGCCCGGTTCCCGGTGTCATCGGCAAAAAGCCGATTCACCTGCTGACCGAGGAAGAGCGGAAAAAAACAGTCAAAATTCAGGACATCTGGATCGACATTGGCGCGAAAAACAAGGAAGAGGCCGAAAAACTCGTGGAAATCGGAACGCCGGTCACGGTTGAACTGGAGTACCGCGAGATGCAAAATGATATGGTAGCCGCGCCCGGCATGGACGACAAAGCCGGCGTGTGGGTGGTCATGGAAGCTCTGCGGCGGATTGACGCCTCGAAACTCAAATGCGCCGTTTATGCCGTTTCGACCGTGCAGGAGGAAGTCGGTCTTCGCGGCGCGAAAACGAGTGCGTTCGGCATCGATCCGCAGGTTGGTATTGCCGTCGACGTCACGTTCGCAACCGATTGCCCGACCATCGAAAAGAAGCAAAACGGCGAAGTGGTCGTCGGCGGTGGCCCGGTCATTGCACGCGGTCCGAACATGAATAACAAGCTGGTCAACGCCCTGGTCAAGACGGCGAAAGATCACGAAGTCGCGTACCAGATTTGTGCTGAAGGCCGCATCACGGGAACGGACGCCAACATGATTCAAGTCAACCGCTCCGGCGTGGCCACGGGACTGGTGAGCATCCCGAACCGCTACATGCACTCACCGGTCGAAGTCATTTCGCTGAAGGACATCGACGCGGCCGCCGACCTGCTGGCCCGGTTCCTCGAATCGCTTGAACCTGACACATCGTTCATCCCGGGATTGTAAAGGGGTTTGAGGACTCGCGCAGAAATAAGTTGTTTGATTAATACAAGAGCCGCGACGGTCACGGAACGGTCATTCCGCCTGCTGACTCTTGCGGCTCTGGTTGAAGTGTTCACGTGATTATTGCGAGACTCCTCCGCCGTGCATTGCCGCCAGGTTTAGCAGCAGCTTGAAAGATTCCATCCATGTTTTCAAAAATCGCGATTGTCGGAACGGGTTTGCTGGGTGCATCGATTGGGTTGGCGGTTCGACGGAGTTTGCCCGACTGTCACGTTGTTGGAATCGGACGGCGGTTGGAAACGCTTGATTCTGCCAAACGCGTGGGTGCTGTGGACAGTATCTCGCTCTCGATTGCCGGAGGTGTCAGTGGTTGCCAACTTGTCGTCTTATGCACGCCGGTCGGTTGCATCGTCGAA
>WRMR01000381.1 GCA_009776995.1 Planctomycetaceae bacterium
AAGTATGCAGGAACGTGTCAAGGAACAGATTGAAAAGGTTTTCCGGCCTGAGTTTCTCAACCGCATGAACGAAGTCATTGTGTTCCGCCACCTGACCGAAGACGACCTCGGTGCTGTGATCGAGCTGGAGTTGGGCAAGTTGCGCAAGCGTTTGGCCGAAAAAGGTCTGCAACTTGTTTTGACCGACGAGGCGAAAAAACTCATCATCAAACGCGGCAGCACGCTGGATTATGGTGCCAGGCCGCTCCGACGCGCGATTGAATCGAACATCGAAGACCCGCTCTCCGAGGAGATTCTCAAGGGTGAGTTCGAAGGGAAAAACTGCGTTACCGTTGAGGTCCGGGAAGTCGGCGACAAGAAGCAGCTTGTTTTTGAAGGTGCGGTTGTCGATGAAGTGAAAGACCAGGAACCGGTTGGTGCAATCGCGGGTGATGACGCATCTGACCAATAAGGGTCAACGCATGAATCCCTCATCCATGGAATGACAGCCCGAAGCGCAAGCGACGGGTTTTCAAGACAAGGGATCACCGCGTCATGTCGATTGGCGATACCGTGGTTCTTGATTCGCTGACAGATTTGTCATTACAATGTGAATCGTTGAAAGAGTTCGAAAAAGCTCTCCCGTGAGAAGGAACAACCAATGGACATTCTCACCATCCCTTTCAACCGTCTGATCGGGCTTGAAATTTCGGAGGATTCCGGGTATCTGATGCAGCTTCCGGCAAAGCGGGAATACGAAAACCACATCCAAACGGTACATGCCAGTGCTCTTTTCGCATTGGCCGAAGCGTCAAGCGGGCTTTGTTTGTTGCGGGAGTTTTCCGGCTTGGCAAATGCCGTTCCCGTCGTGCGAAATGTGGAGGTCAAGTACAGGAAACCCGGCCAGGGAATGATTCGCTCGAAGGCATCTTTGAATGTTGACAAAGGCACCGTTCTGGAAACATTGAAAATCAAACACCGTGCCTTGATTCCGGTCCAGGTCACATTACATGACGCCGGTGCCGTTCTCATCATGCAGGCGACTTTCGAATGGTTCGTTCTGATCAACGCCCATTGATAACATTCGCCGGTTTTTTGTGTCCCGTCCAACGTGGTGACGGTGATGAACATGGTGCTTTACGGCATGATCAAACCGGCAACATGGGATGGTGCGAGTACGGATTCGTGGATCGTAGCAACACGCCCCTGGACGCCGCCGCCCGTCGCACACGGATCTGCGCTGCGTTTCGTTCCGGGATGTCATTCATGTTTCGTTTATTTTTCGGCAATGTTCACCGGATTGGGATTGATCTTGAGGAACAATTCGGTCCAGCCGTGAGTTTGGTGGGAGTTGCGGGTTCGGGTGATTTTGTACTGTCGGCCGTCGGGGAGTTCGAGCAGGTCGTTCTTTTGCAGAGGTAAGTGTTCCCGGGTATGGTTTTCATGGTTGTTCTCCTGATCAAATGATTGATTTTCTCGCAGAGATCGCAAAGGACGCAGAGTTTTTTCTTTGCGGTCTCTGCGCCCTCTGTGAGAAATGAAAAAGTGGATGCTGTGATTTACGAAATGGCCCCGTGCATGACAGTGGATTGAAGTTGGACTTGCACGGTGGTTGATGGGGTTGCTTCGCGGCGGCAAACACGGCCGATGGCACCTGCGGCAAGGGTGGTTTTGTCGAGCATTTGGTTTTCGACGCCCGTGTGCGCGGCGTTTTCCTCGATGCCGACGAAGTTACCCAATTCAAAGGTGTTCGATAAACAATCGTACTCGAACACACCGCTTGTCACGATGCGGATCGGCGTCGTGTTGCCAGCAGGGCTGGCCTGCATGGCAACGCCGAGAAACTTGCCAGCAAAGGTTGACTGATTGAGTGCCTTGGTTGTTTGATTCGTTTGCATGGATGCGAGTTTGGCGGAATCGGCGTCGTAAAAGACGAGGTCGCCGATTTCGATCACCGTGCTTGCCTCGACCAGCGCGAGGACGTGCGTGGTGTCGCCATGAATCCAGCGAAATTTTGATGTCATGGGTGGTTCTCCTGATAAGGGGGGATTGTGGGTAGACTTGTTTCTTCAGTGCAACAAAGGTAGGGCGGTCACAGCGTGGCCGCCCTACCTGGAGTCTGAAGCCTATGTTATGATTTCGACAAAGCTCCTGGCATTGTCGGGGGTTGATTCCGCGACAGCCTGTTCGCGGGCTGTCGGTTGGGATACTGTCAGACTTGTGTTGAGCAGATTTTTGGCCAACAGCAAGTGTTCGGCCAGCATTTTTTCGATCTGTCCGCAACACGAGTTGCAACATTGTTGCTGTTGCTTGTTCGATTGTTCGCACGATTCAAACAAACCCTGTGTCGTGGCGGGATCGGCAACGAGATCGACACTGCGGACAGCCAGTATCTTTTGGACGATCTGTATATCGCTTTCCTGCACGACCTCTGCTTCGATGTTGTGCGAAAAGCCGACGTTTTCCGCGTCCCAGAGCAGCTGTTCGGCGTACAGGTGTTTCGGATTGAAATGAAAATCGGCGAACAAACCTTCGTTTTCGATGACACGCACGTTGCGCACCATGCCGAAACGGTCCTGGTAACGTCGCGGTTCGGTCGGATTACCGTCGGGGTGGTTGAGGTTGACCTTTGCGTTTTGGTAAAGCGGAATCGCTTCGGCCAGCGTTTCGAGCGGATAACGCCGATTGTTACGGCTGGTCAGGCCGAGTATCTTGACGCCGCTGATGACGCCGCGTCGCCGGTCAATGCGGCCGGGAGGCTGCGGGGAGTTGACGTATTCCCGCAGGGTGAGGCAAATGGTATTCATAGTGGCTAGGGGTAAATGGTGAGTGAACAGTGGTAAGTGCTTTACTGGCCACTGGCCACTCGTCACGAGCCATTACTGCAATGACAACTGAGTGACGTTTCAAGTTTGGGGGCGAGGCCATACCGCATGGCCATGGTCTGGGATGACATGACACCGTTTTTCAGCAGGATTTCGTCGGCACGGGCTTCGTCGAGGCGGTCACGGACAGCCAATAGCGGCGGAATCGCTTGCAGATCGATCATCGTTTTCGCTTCGTTGGGCAACCGGCCTGCGGTAATGGCGTTGTCGATCACACGGCGGAAAACACACAGGTCGTCAAACACCATTTCCTGTTGCAAGCGTTCAAACATGCGCACGGCCGGGCCTTCGGCGACCATCGTGGAAGCGTAATTCGCGTTCGATGCGTTACTGCTGAGCATAAATTCGGGCATGACCAGCCGCGATGCGATGGCCCGCAGTTCCGCCTGCAAGACGGTGACGTAACGGCCCGCGTCGATGGCGGCAATCGGAAACTGGTAATCCACTCCGTGCCACGCGTCGATGATCGTGCCGGGCGAAAACGATTGCAACGGATACGACTGACCGGTGGACGGGTTGATGCCTGTCGTGTCGGTCTGTTTTTGCACATAGCGTCGGATGGCCTCGGCATTCGGGCTTCCGTGTTTGCGAATGAGTGCGACGGCCGATTGGATTTCGGCGACCGTACTCATGTTGCGCAACAGTTTTTCGACGCGGCGCAGGTTTTTGCGAACCGGGTAAAACAGTGAAATGCCGCGTTTGACATTGCAATCGACGTTGGATTTGCGGTGTTGGATTTCACTTGCAGGGACAAATTCCTCATCGACCCAGTAGCCTTCCACTGCTTCAATGTCGCCGGGGACTGTGCGAATTCCGAGTCGGCAGCACGGGATTTGTGCAAACTTTTGCGGTGTGGCCACCTGGTCAGGTTCGACGAAACACAGAATCGTTTCGCCACGTTTGCCGATGAAAAAACGCAGAAAGACTTCGCCGTCCCGGTCGCGGCGGCGCATGATTTCCTGTTGTCGCGCGAACCATTTGTTTTCGACGATAAATTCCTGCATGACCGCCTGCGTTTCAACGGCCAGTGCATTGCATTCGCTGCATTGCGGAATCGCGTGATACTGGTGGCCGTTGCCGACGACATAGTTGATGCGGTTTTCGACGGCGTTGATCGCAAATTCGTTGGTGCGGACGAGTGTCCGGCATTGTTCGCGGATTTCGATCAGCGTTTGTTCGTTGAAATACGTGGTTTGGCCGTCTTTGTCACGGGTTCCGGCCAGGCCATGCCACGGGGCAAGGCCGTCGTCGTAATATGGTTCGCGCGGGTCAACCCAGGCGTCGTGGTCTCCAAAAAACGATTCGAGCTTCGAGACGTGTCATTTCTTCGAGCAGTTGGTTGGTATTGGTCATGGGAGTGGCAAGGGGTGAGGGATGAGGGTACAGGGATGAGTCTTGAACCACGGTTATCGCAAGATTTGCATGATTACCAGGATCATCTTGTCAATCTTTGAATCTTATGAAAATCGTGGTTCAAGACTCAATCTCTTTCCAATAACATTTCCGCCATACGGACGGCCATTTCTAGGCGTCAGGGCCGTCGTCATGGTCGCCGACGGGAAAGGTTTTCAACTGTTCGACCAACTGCCGAGTCGAAGGCGAGCCGTTGCAGAATCGCAACTTTTTACCCGCCAGCAACTTGCCGAGCCGCCGGATGCGCACGAGTTTGCCGGTGCGGTTGTCAATCGGATACGGCACGACATGCGGCAGACCGGCTTGGGCAAAAGCCCGTGCAAAATGATCGCAGAGCAATTCCTGAAACTGGTTGGTTTCAATGCCGAACACGTCGGGGCGAAACATCTTGTAATGATCGACACAGGCATCGACAATCTCCGGCACCGGCCTGCGTGCGAGGTCAGCGTCAACGTATAGTGTTCCGTCATTGCCGAACTGGTAACCGTTCACGGGCTTTGAGTTCCATCGTGACAGAATGATAGCATCATTTTAGTGGTCAATGGTCCGGCAGTAAAGACGGCGGGGCGAGGTCGTGGAGAAAACTGAAGTTCAATGGCACTGTTGAAGGTATTTGCTCAAATTTGCGCATACAATTTCCCTTGACAGGGTGAGTGATTTTTGTTAATCTCCCATTCTGCCTTGACAGGTAGCCCTCT
>WRMR01000382.1 GCA_009776995.1 Planctomycetaceae bacterium
GGAAAAATGCGGAAATAACCGCCGCCGCCGGTCGGGATGTTGCAACCCAACAGACGCACAACAGTCGGTGGAAATTCGATGAGTGGTCCGGCATCGGTTTCAATTGTGTGGATTTCGACCGGTGCATCAGGGTCGCCGTACAAATCATGCCGGATCGGAAAAACACTGGAATCGTAGCGATAACCTTCCTCAACCAGAATGCGATGTGTCCACGGCGTCTTTCGACCGATTGAAAAGCTCGGCGCGCGATACGAAAGAACCTCCTGACCGCTCAAGTCCTGTAATAGTTTACGCGCCCGGGCAACATCGTTACGAAACGCCTCTTCCGACTGGGTGCCAGCCAATTGGTGCGCAAAGCCATGCGAACCGATTTCGTGTCCTGATGCGGCGATTTCATAAACCAATTCCGGGTGACGTTCCGCTTCATAACCGAGTACGAAAAACGTGGCTTTGACGTTGCGTGAAGCAAGCAATTCCAGGAATCTCCGTGTATTGGCCGACACGCGGGACTCGAAGTTGTTCCAGTCCGACACAGAGACAATCTTTTCAAACGCCGCAACCTGGTAGTAATCTTCCACATCGATTGTCATCGCATTGATGGGGGCGGTGAGCGGTTGGACTGTTTTGCTGTCGATTTGGGGGCTGTTGTGGCTCATTTTGGCACTGGCATTGAGATGAGGTGGCAGGAAAAATCAATTGGGCAAGAGACGGGATTGCTCCCGTCGTCCTCCCACGCCACCGGACGTACGGTTCCGTATCGTGAACACCACGAGTTGCGACAAAAACGGCTATTCAGGCGATTTATCAGAATCAAGGTTAGGGAGGATATTGTCCCAATTCTTCTGTATTTCTTGAGAGGCTTCGGAATAGAGGCGGCGTTGTCTCACGGGAACACCGGGACACGCGACATAATAGTCAATGACAGAAGTCACGCTTCGGCTGGTGATTTTGTTTTTTGTGTCGGTTTCAACAGTAACTTCGCGCAACAAACTCCCAGGAATGTTCATCGAATGCGAGGCTTGTGAAACCACGGTTCCCGTCGCGTTTTTTTTGATCGTTTGTGTGCTGTACTCACTCAACAGATTTTTGAAAAGCCGTATGCCGGATGTATCAGTTACCGTCATAATGGTATGGCTTATCACCGTTTCCGGTTGATCGGCAGAGGAAGCCGGGTTCGTGCGTATTTCTTCCGACCGGAGCAGGTACGGCATCACCGTGTCGGAATACCAGAGCGTGGTTGTCTTTTTTTGGTCTCCGAGAACTTGCGTGGAACGTAGCACCTGACAAACAATCTGCCGCCGCGCTATGACAACCGTTTGCGGCGGCAGTTGATCGATGACAATTCCTTCGGAAAAGGGGTGCAAATGGAAATCAAGCAACACCTGCTTCGGTTCGGGGGTAAAGGTGGAGTTCGCGATTCCGATTGCCGTTTCCTGACGCAATCGGATTCCGCTTTCATCGACGGATTCCAACGTCAAAAGCGTGTCCGTCATATTGTTGACGATGGAATTTGTCGCATAATGCTGGGTATTGGTCCGGCGGACCACCCAGGTACCAGGAAGAAAACTTCCCCAGGGATTCTCAAGATGATTCAATAAACAAGTCGTGACATTGCCACCAGATTCAACGGTATCAACATGAGGTTTTCGCTCTTGAGCTTGATCTTCTGTCGAGGGATTGTGTTGCGTCCAACCATAATTAATTGAAAGTTGCGCTAAAAAAAAGAATGCGTACATCAGGATGCAACGCAATGTGGCACACAGACCCAAGCGGTCACGACGAAAGATAAATTGGGATATTTCGTCCAAGGAGTCCATTGATGACTTTCAGAATTGTAAAGAGCAATCATATTATGCTGAAATCATATTGGAAATACAAAGTGTCAACGCAAAACAACATTGAGTCGAAGCAAGAAAAAAAACTATCTATGTAAACAGATGTTCTTGTTTGCATAACACAATATCACAAAACAAAGACGACAAAATCAAACAGAAACCATCTGAGACTGTGTTCATGTTGCCGATGCAACATGGAACTTGGGATAACCCTCAATAAAAATTTCCAGTCATTTCGAAAATTCATTCATCAGGTTCTTCCTCATTCTCGTCCTCATCCCAATCCTCATCTTCCTCTTCCTCTTCTTCCCAGTCTTCATCTTCTTCGACTTCTTCCCATTCTACATCCTCTTCATCCTCATCCCAGTCCTCCTCCTCCTCTTCCTCGTCCTCGTCCCATTCCTCGTCGTCCCATTCTTCATCCCAATCATCATTATCTTCATCATCGTCTTCGTCGTCATCCCAATCTTCGTCTTCATCTGCGTCGCTCATAGTAAATGTAGAAGCACATTGGTCTTGATAATCCAAAATGGAAAAGAAACGTTTCCCGGTTGTTCCCAAAGTGCTGGGAATAAGGAATGCAGTAACACTCACGATTGTATCCTTTGACTTTTTAGGTGTTTTATAAACAGTTCAAGCCGACTGGCATCAAAATGATTCCTTGAAGCCGGAACTTGTGACAGGAAAGAGACAACAATTCCAGTGGCTGAAAAACCAGTTTTGATTTCCGTCAATGCTTTGGTATTCGTCACGAACACACAATAAACTTGACCGGAAATCGACAGGAAATTTTGACCGCTGGAAAAAATTACCGTCAATCATTCTCTAAAGATTATAATTTATGACATATTCCAAGATCAATAAGGGGGGACACGAAAAAGGGGAAATTTATAACAATTCTTCCAAGTGATTCAGTCCGAAAATATGCAAAAATTCTCTCGTTGTTTCATAAAGAAACGGGCGTCCCAAATCGTTTGATTTTCCCACAATTTTCACTAAGCCTTGTTCCAATAAAAGTCTCAGCATTTCGCCACATTGAACCCCGCGAATTTTCTCAATACTTGACCGCAAAACAGGCTGTTGCCAGGCAATGATGGCTAAAGTTTCCAGTGCCGAAGAGCTGAGATGGATTTCAACCGGAGCCTGGTGCAATCTTGCCAGCCATGATGCAAACGGGTGACGGGTTCGGAGCTGAAAACCGCCGGCAACCTCATAAACCCGAAAAGCACTGGCATGTTTCTCGTAACGCGAGTTAAGTTTTTTGACGATCGAGCGGATTCGCGAGCCTTCCGGAGCATCGGCAAGAATCGCAAGCCGCCTGCTGGAAACAGGTTCGCGTGACAAGAACAACACAGCCTCGATCCGTGACAGGAGACTGTCCGATCCCATGTCAGTCAAAATGTTTTCCTGGAAAACCTGGCCCGGTTCAATGGTCATGTCCAAAGTATTGATCAAAACATGTCCAAATGATTTACCCAAATAACGACGATTCACAATCAACAATGGTTGAGTTTACACCAAACCACAGAGTATTTCAACCTCTGCTTTTGGCAACCGAAAACAATTTAACGCTCTCGTGTCAAATTGACTCTTGACAAGCAATTTTTTATTGATAAAAATAAATCGATACACTATTATCGGTGAAGTTCGTAAACTGTTATGTGTTTGACGGCTCCGCTCCTGACGGGCAAATTCAAATCGTTGCCATAATCAAACGCCGAAAATATTGTGCACCAAAGATATTGCGAAAATCCAACTACTATTGATCCGTAAACCAGAAGGAGGTTTTTTGATGTCTCAAACGACACCTTGTTCGTGTTCTTGTGACGGTTCCCAGGTCAGCGAGGAGGAACTCCTTGCCCGGCTTGATGATGTGATCGGCGAATACCGGGGGGGGCAAGGCAACCTCATTCCCGTTTTACAGATCACGCAGGGCATCTTCGGTTACCTGCCGGAAGCGGCTTTGCAAAAAATTGCCGCTGCGTTCGACAAATCCTACACCGAAGTGGCCGGCGTCGTTTCGTTTTACTCGTTTTTTACGACGGTTCCGCGCGGAAAGCATACGGTGCGAGTCTGCCTCGGCACGGCGTGTTACGTTCGGGGCGGCAAAGAGGTCCTCTCCGCACTCAAGCAGACGCTCGATATTGACGTGGGACAAACGACCGGCGACCGTCTTTTCTCGCTTGATGTGGGGCGTTGCTTCGGTGCCTGTGGTCTGGCTCCGGTGGTGATGATCGACGACGACGTGTATCAGCGGGTCAAACCGGCCGCCATTGCAAAAATTCTCGACCCGTACCGCGTCCCTGAAATGAAAGGAGCAACGACATGAAACGGCTGGCAACGATTGACAATTTAATTTCCCTTCGCGATGGCGTGCGGAAGCAGGCTGCCATTCTCGAAAAAGACGGGCAGGTCAAGGTTCGCATCTGTATGGGCGGCGGCTGTATCGCTTCCGGTTCGAACAATGTGCATTGGGCCTTCGTTCACGCCCTCGACGAGGCGAAAATCGACCAGAGGCAATGCCAACTGGTGAAAACCGGCTGCCTCGGACCATGCAGCGGCGGTCCGGCACTGTTTATCGGCGACACGTTCTATGAACTGGTCAAACCGGAGGATGTCGCCGAATTGATCCAGGAACACATCGTCGGCGGTCGCGTCGTCGAACGGCTTTTGCACAAAAAAGCCGACGGTTCCATTGCGGAAAAGGAACAGGACATCGACTTTTTCAAAATCCAAAACAAAGTCGTGTTGCGCAATTGCGGGAACATCAACCCGGAAAACATCGAGGAATACATTGCCGTTGACGGTTACCAGGCATTGGGCAAAGTGCTTGCGGCGAAAAATTCCGACGCCATCATTGATGAAATGCTCAAATCGGGATTGCGCGGTCGCGGGGGCGGCGGGTTCCTCACAGGCAAGAAGTGGCAGTTCACGAAAATGGCTGCCGGAACGGAAAAATACGTCGTGTGTAACGCGGACGAAGGCGACCCCGGTGCATTTATGGATCGCAGTGTCCTCGAAGGCGACCCGCACAGTCTCATCGAAGGCATGGCGATTGCAGCCGTGGCCATCGGCGCAACGCGCGGCTTTGTCTATG
>WRMR01000383.1 GCA_009776995.1 Planctomycetaceae bacterium
AGGGTGGCGGGGTTTGTACCCCAAGCCGAGGCGCCGGGATGGGGCGTAAAAAGCCCGGTATTTTTTGCCATGAATGGACTCCTTGAAATGGATAAAACAGGGTGATGAACAATCAGAAAACCGGCGAAGGCATGGAGATGATTTTGCACGTTGAAAGAAACAACGTTCGCCTGGTAGAGATTCAGCGTATCAATCGGGTAGGAGGCGGGATTTCACCCGCCGTCCTCCCACACCACCGGACATACGGTTCCGTATCCGGCGGTTCGTGTGAAAATTAACGTGATTGTCTCATGTCCAGCAGCGAGACCAATCCAAGATCGTCAAAGAACTTCTTCGGGAACGCGAAATTCATTGCCTGCGTTCCCGATGCGAACCAAGGTCCATGACCACTCCATGCGGTTATTCTTGCCAAGTCCTTCGAGACCCCACGGGTCTTCAGATTGCGTAAGCGGGTTTTCGGTTTCTTCCATTGACGCCAGATCATATTTCGCAGTTTCCTGCGTATCCAGCCGTCCAAATCCACAAAAACCTGTTTCACTTCCGACAATTTGAAATAATTGCCCCAACCGCGCAGTTTCGGCGTCAGTTTGGCGATGATTCGCTCAAGCGTCCAGCCTTTGCCGCGTCGCATCAGGTCTCGTACCGTATCTTTCAGACGTTGGACGTTCGCCGGTGAGGGTTTCAATCTCACCGTCTTTTCCTTCGTCATCGAGTATCCGAGGAATCTGCGATTTCCCGGATGATCCACCGCGCTTTTCGCAGCGTTGACTTTCAATCGGAGTTTCCGTTCAAGATAACGGGTGATTCGCTCAAGCACTCGTTCACCCGCCGCTTTCGATCCAACATCAATGTTGCAATCGTCGGCGTAGCGGCAAAACTTGTGCCCGCGTTTCTCCAGTTCCTTGTCCAGATCGTCCAGCAAGATATTGGACAGCAACGGCGAAAGAGGGCTGCCTTGCGGCGTGCCTTCCACCCGTTGGCTTGCCAACCCGTCCTGCATCATTCCCGCCTGGAGGTATCTGCGAATGATTCGCAACAGCCTTTTGTCCTTAATTTTGCGTGCGATTCGCGACATCAAAATGTCGTGATTCACGCGGTCAAAGAACTTTTCCAAGTCCATGTCAACAACCCATCGTTTTCCGGTGTTCGCAAACTCTTTCGCCGCCAGGACGGCTTGATGAGCACTGCGACCGGGACGGAAGCCATAACTCGACTCGGAAAATCCGGGATCGAAGATCGGGGTCAGCACTTGTTGAATCGCTTGTTGGATGAGCCGGTCAACCACGGTGGGAATGCCCAATTGTCGCATTCCGCCGTTCGGTTTCGGAATTTGGATTCCGAGAACCGCTTGAGGTTGATAGCTGCCGTCAAGCAATTGCTCTTTGATGACATCCCAGTTCGTTTTGAGGTGTTCGTCGAGTTGGTGGACGGACATGCCATCGATACCACCTTGACCTTTGTTCCTCTTGACTTGCTGGAGTGCCTTGATCATGTTTTGGCGTTCGACCACCACCTCCATGAGACTTTCTGTTTGATGGACATTCTCCGTCTTTGCCGCAGATACCGTTGACGCACCACAACCGCACCCTTGCGGATTCCGTCCGCAGGTTTCCGGCGAGGTCACGTTTTGCTGTTCGTGTTTGCGCGTCGTCATAGGTCTGTCGAAATTAGGTTTCCATCACTCTTCACTCGTTCGGGCCTTTGGTCGGGTCGAGCGACCTACTATGCCCTCTGCTGACTTCCGACATCTGATCACGCCGCCTTTCGGCTGCGTCAGCCGATGTTTCCATCTGCGTTCATGTCGGACCTCCTCGGGTAAGTTATTGAACTTTCACGCTTATACCCGCCTGATTGACGTCGATCCCTTCCGGTCAGGTTTCGGACTTTGAAGTTTCAGGCCTCCTCGTCCGGAATCGCCGCCTCATATCAGGTTTCTGTTCGTCGGGTCAGCGGTTTGCCGCGACTTCCTTCGGATTCGGCCTCGCGACCGACACCCTTGCCCTCTGGCTAATCGTTCCCCCTGACGGGCCGATAGAGGACTTACACCTCCAAGTTCAATAACATGCCGAGCGCACCTGAAAAAGCCGGGGTGATTCCCGGCTGAAAAGATATTGTCGATTTGTTCAAGAATGGTTCAGCATCGGAAAGACTGACCATTGAGAATCATTCCACTTCCCCCGTTTCAACAACCTTCACGCCGCCGCGCGGTGTTGCTTTCTGCGTGTTATCGATGACGACTCTTTCCCCTTTGACGACTTGATCGCTTTCATTCCGCACGATGATTTCGCCGTCTTTCGTTCCGCGAAGCAGTGCGCGAAGATCGCGTTCCACTTCATGTTCGGTCGGTTCATCCGTCATTCTGCGCCGCCGTCTCCAGAACAGTTGCAGCATCTGGAACACCTGGACGGCTTCGGGATTGTTTCGCCTTGCCCCCGTCCGTGCAAACGTGTAATACGCACCCGCAATCCGAAACGCGCGATCTCCCGCGATCAACAGCAAGTCCTGCACAATCCGGGAAGCAGTGCGAAACCAGATCAACAGGTTGCGAAGCACGTCAATTTCCCGCACATATTCACCCATCTCCTCTCTGCCGTCCCCGAACGGAGGCCAGAACTGCGGATAATCCGCGGAGACTTCAAAGACCTTTTCGATAAATCCGTAGCGGCGCACGCCCGAACCGAGGAGACGCATACGATCCCTCGTGCTCAATTCGGTGGTTTCGAGTTGCGGAATCGTTCCGTAAAATCCCTCCATCATGATTTGCAGATTCTCCAGCCAGTGTTGCAGATCATTCACGATGCTGTCCCCCGGTTCCCACGACCCGGCGGGAAGCGTCGTCACCGTCATCACATTGGAATACGCGGAATTTGCATGGGCTCCGCTCCCGGTCAGCCTGACGCGCAGGGAATACGTCGTATTCGGTTCCAGCCCGCCGAGTTTTGCGGAACCGGCCGCACTGACGCCTGCATCTCCGGTGAAGGTCTGGAAACTTGAGAAGGCCGGGTCGGTCGCGTAATCGATTTGAATCCCGTTTGCGATGCTGTTGGGATTCCAGGTCAGCGTGATCGCATCGCCCGTCACCAGCACAGCCCCCAGCACCGGAGTGGGCAGCGGATCGGGACCAATCGCAGGAAGTGCAGAATGCAGAGCGCAGAATGCAGAATGATTTTGTTTGCTCTCTGCATTCTGCTCTCTCTCTGCGTTCTGCGTTCCGCTCTCTGCGCTCAAATCCGCGATGGCCGCATTGATTTCCGCAAGGTTTGCTTCCATCTTTGCCTTGAGCGCAAGCAGATCGGGTATTACCGCGTTTGCCGGTTTTGCGTGCTTGTTTTTTTGCGAAATTCGCGCGCTTTGAGTTTCCTGCAAGCGACTTTTTGTTTGACGTAATGAACTTTTTTTCCTGACGGACATCTTTTTCTTTCTGTGAATCAACTTTTTGTTTGGTGGAATCAACCCCGGGTTTATTCAGGAACACTTTTTGTTGCTTCCACCCAAATCATAGTTTACAGGAATCAACCCAAAGCGCGCGTTTTTGTACGATTCCCGCATTTTTTTGCATGACAAACGACGTATTTTAACGCGCAGAGGGATTATTCGGGCAGGAAAGTGGTTTTTTCACCACGAAGGTCACGAAGAACCACGAAGGTTTTTCCTTTGCCACGGATTTTCACGGGGGAAGCATGGGTTTACTTGTCCTGAAGAGACGTAATACTCAGTGAAGTTCTGATTTTTTGCACTTTCTATCTTGTATCGTATAACTCACCAAAATATACTAATATGATGTTTGGTAATGATGTTTTTGAGACGTTCCAATAATCAAGTATGATTGAAAGTGTTTGGAGATCAAACCGATGAGAAAGCTATTCCGAAAATCAAATAACATAGAAGAACATAAAGCAGTGTTTTCGGTTCGGGTCGATTTTAACTACGAATATCGTGAACGAATAAGAAAAATAGACAAAGTAAGAAAAATAGACGAAGATGAGCAGCTTCGACCTGGTGGAAGATATTACTTTGAATCCAACGACGAAAACAAAATCGGTGTTAAAGCTACATACGAAAACATCAGAGACTTTGTTTCAAATGTTCTTGTCGGTGATTTAGCCAATGTGTGTAACCAATATCTTGATGTACCACTTGATGTACCAGTAAAAATCCAAGTGACTGGGAACTATGATGGCAGTCTCGTTCTTGTGTTTTCTGCGATATTCAACACTGTTCAGTTTATCAGTGGTGTCAAAGATATTTATGACATCGCTCAGCTTATTCGTGATTTAGCCGAAGAGCGAATTGAGAAACGACTCGACAAAGAATATGGAAATTATTTTAAAGTTAATGTGAAACAACGACTTCCAAGGGATAGCAGAGAGGATTATTACAACTTGGAACGAATGATGGAAAAAGGAAGACTCCCGCTCGTTTTTTCAACACAAAGTAAGAATAAGTGCGGTGCATTCTTTTGGTATTTGCTTGTTTCAAACATTGTTCTCGTAAGTGTTATTATGCTACTCGTTTTCAAAGCACTCCAGAAGGTGTATTGGTAAAGCGGACAAAAAACCTTCGTGCCTCTTCGTTATCTTCGTGGTGAATAAAACCGCCATGACCGGGGACTCTCATGACGCTAGTGCAACAACTGGCGAACCCGGCTTGCTACAAAAAGAAAGGGCGAGCCACCAAAGATGGTGACGGTCGACATGCTATTCGGTGGTGGTCTTGCGGATGGTGTAAAGCCCGGCGGCCACCTTGACGAAGCGGGCTTTGTCGCCCTTCTTGATTTCATTTTGTAAAAGCGCGCTCATGGTCGAAACCGGGGTTTGGCCTTTAGTGCCACCAGCGCAACAACAGATGCCCAGAGCCCCTGCTCCATCGCGGCTTTCGTAATCGCCCCGGCATTCAAGGGCGTTTCGC
>WRMR01000384.1 GCA_009776995.1 Planctomycetaceae bacterium
AGGAAACAGAGCAATCATAAACTCACTCACCCCCAACCCCTATTCCCTCACCCCTGTCCCTTACCCCTCTCCCCACCCATGAACACACTCTTCCCCATACTATTTACCGCAACATGGCAGTCGATGGTGCTGGCATTGGGCGTCCTGTTGATTGTCCTCCTGTTTCGGGAGCGGCTTGCCCCGCGATTCCGCTACCTGCTCTGGTGCGTCGTGCTGTTGCGGCTGGCGTTGCCGGTTCTGCCCGTGTCCCCGTGGGGCGTGTTGCCCAACCAGGGTTATGCCGATCCGGGCCGCAATCGTGAGATTGCGCAAGAACCATCGCAATCTTACGATTATGGCTCCGCATACGATGGCGACCCTGATTTCGGCGGCCATAGGGCGGTCCCACCGGTTTTCAATCTGAACCGCAACGGTAACGGAGCGGTCGCGACGGATGATGCGGTTTCACTACTTCGACCGCTCGATAACTCTCGCGGCTCTGATTGGGACGGCTCTGAATGGGACATCTCTGAACAGGACGGTTCTGATTGGGGCGGTTCTGATTGGAGTGGCTCCCAATGGGCTGCGTCCGTTAAAATTGCTCTGCTCACCGTTTGGCTGTCGGGCATGATCGTCTTCGGCATCCGTTATGTGAACGATGAAATCCGCTTGTTCCGCCAGAGCCGCTACTGGAAACCGGTGCGGGACGCGAATCTGTTGGCCGTGTTCGAGTCGTGCCGCAAGCAACTCGGCATCCGGCGGCGCGTGACGCTGCTTGCGGTTTCGCACGGCGTCGGTGCGGCATCGACAGGCACGATTTTCCCGAAGGTGCTGCTTGCCGAACAGGCGATTTCGCATTCCGACATCCGGCAATTGCGCATGGTCATACTGCATGAACTGGTGCATCTCCGGCGTTTCGACCCGCTCGTGCTTCGCATGACGGTGATTTTGAGCGTGATCCACTGGCTGAATCCCGCCGTCTGGCTGGCGATGTCGCAACTCCAGTGCGACCGCGAGTCGGCCTGCGACGAAGCCGTTTTACATACACTCAGTTTGAACCATTCAAAACCTGTCATTTCGCGCAGAGACACGGGAAGTGACGAGTTGAGTGCGGCGGGGGGTGCATCCGGTCACCCGCTGCTTGCCACCCGCCACTTTGAGTTCTCTGCGGGAGACGATAACAACCATTGGGAAAACGATCCTCTGGAAGGGACGCGAAAGGAATACGGCGACGCGGTGCTCACGTTTGCGACGCGATTTTCGCCGCGCGGGCGAATGCCCGGCATGGTCGGTCTGTTCCAGAAACACGCCATTGCAAGGAGAATTGAAATGATCCTCAAGTACAAAAAATCGAATCTGCTCTACGCCCTGTTGGGCGTCCTGCTGGTGACAGCCGTTGCCGCTTTCGGACTGACAAGGGCGGCCAATCCTGTCAAAGCCCTGCTCGAAGCATTGCCGGCAATGACAAATCAAGCCGGTGTCAAAGTACACGGCCACGTCACCGACGCCAACGGCAAACCAGTCGAAGGTGCCCTGCTTGTCTGGCAGACGGAACCGAATGACTATTGGGACAATCGTGAGAAAGCAGTGACAACGGACCAAGACGGTTTTTACGAATCGCCGGAATTGAAAGCGATGCCGGGAAGCATCACCGTCATTGCGGAAGGATTCGCACCCGACATGAAACAAGTGGAATTCAGGAAAAACATGAAGCCGGTGGATTTCACCCTGAAACCGGGCAAGACGCTGGAAATCCGGTTCGTTGACAAAGACGGCAATCCGGTGCCCGGTGTCAAGTTGACGATGGGCGGAAATCCCGATCCCTGGTGGCGCAAAGACTCCAATATCTACAACAAGAGTTTCTATTGTGAAGAAGCCATGGAAAAGGGGATATTGGCAGACCCAAAAATCCCGTATGCCGCCGATGAAAACGGTGTTTATCGTTGGACATGGGCTCCGGAAGACAGAGTGCGGTTCATTTTCAGCGGTGAAGGATATTTGAGAATTTTCACTGATGCCTATGAACCAAAACCCAACAATTGGTTTGTTGCGGATGAAGGACCATATCAAATTGTCATGCATCCGAAATTGACCGTGACCGGAACCGTTCTCGATGATGAAACCGGCCAGGCGGTTTCCAACTTCAAAGTCGTGCCGGGAAACATTCGCAAGAATTATTTTCCCGGTGGAATCATCTGGCAAACCGGGCAGGCCAATGATTTTACGGACGGGCAATTCGAATATTCCATCGACAGTGCCCACGATGAAGGATATCGTATCCGAATTGACGCCGACGGCTTTGAGTCCTATACTTCTGATGACATGCAACTCGGTGAAGTGAAGCGGAATTTCAATATCCGCCTGAAAAAATACGGCGGGCTGGCAGGAACAGTGTTATTACCGGACAATTCTCCAGCGGCGGACACGAAAATTTACGTTTCCGGCAGCGGCGTGTATCTTCAAGTAACTAATCCACCCAATTCCGATCTGCTTCACGAATCGACAGGTCGATTAACAACCACTGCCGATCAGGATGGAAAATTCACGATCTATCAAAAACCGGATGATCAATTCGGCATGTATTTTGAACACCCGCAAGGTCTCACTTGGGTCAACAGCAACGAATTTCAGCAAAACAACGAAATACGTTTGCATGGTTTCGCGGAAAAGCTGACCGTGATTTTGCCGTCGCAATACATATCCGAGAGAGAAGCTCGTTTTACGTTGTGGACGCAATTCACAGGCAATGGTTTCGGGCATGTCGATTACCAGAAAACGATTTCGCCGAAGGAGAAGCAATATGACTTCGACAACATTGTTGCCGGAAAGCACAAGCTGACCATTTGGGAACGCTCCCCCCTGCACGAGTGGGTGCGCGGTTCGACGGCCTTTGAATCGTTCAGCGTTTCTTTTGAAATCAAGGAAGGTGAAACGAAAACGCTCAATTTCGACATTGATGGCACACAAGTTACGGGTAAAATTCAACTTCCCGACTTGCTGACAGAACCGTTGACCGAACGTGACTGGGCATACAACCGCATCGAACTGACCAGAAAATCCGAAGAGGGTGAGTTACCGTCAAAGCTGGCAGTCACCCTCAAAAAATCGGAAACCGGGCCGCAAACAGGCACGTTTCAGTTTGACCGGGTTCCGCCGGGAGAGTATGGGGTATCGGCTTCAATTTTCAAATCCCCCGAGGATTCGACGTCCATGAATGCCGAACTCGATACGCATCCGATTCAACTTGTCGGTCATCTTGTCGTGCCGGAAGGAGTGCAAACCATCGAAATGCCGGCACTGGTACGCTTGATTTCTTTGTGGAATGAAGACGATGCTCTCATTTTCACCGACGGCGAATGGAAAAACGAGGCGACCAGTGAGGTCATTCCTGACGGGAGCATCGTGCAAGGCACACGGGGAACGTTCCGCCTCGAACAGGAAAACGGCGAAGGAAAGGTCATCAAACTGGCAGGCGACGGGGCGACAGGACAAGCGAAGTATGTCCGGTTGTCTGATGGTGGAAATGCAATTGTCGTGTCCCAACTGTCTTTTGAACTTCTCAAAGAACTCAAAGAACACGGCATGGAAATCGGCATGGACGATGTGTTCGTGTATGATGACAGCGGGTGGAAGAACGAGAAAACCGGCGATGTGGTCCCGGTGGGGACGCTCGTTGCGGGTACGAGAGGACTTTTCCGCCTCGAACAGGAAAACGGCGAAGGAAAGGTCACGCTCCTGAACGGCGGCGGAGCCACCGGCCACGGCTCAGCCATCCGGTGGTCGCATGGCGGCAATGCCATCTCCATCGGCAAGCCGTAATGGGTGGGAAGGGAAGAGAGGAAAGGAGTCGCGAAAAACAGGTTGTTCAAGAAACAGCAGCCGGGAACGCAGAGAGGTCACGAAGTGGCCGAACGGAGTGACCGGAGAGGGCGGTTTCCACCTCAAAACCGGTCACTTCGCTACGCTCCGTTCTCGATTACTGTTCTGTTAAAGACACATTCCAAGCCGATTCGGAAAAACTTCAAGGCCGCCGGCCGGGCATGTTTTCCCTTTCGTTTTCTTGTTTCTGTGAGGGAGCATGTCGAACGACGGCAAGGCTTTCACTCAAACATGTCAGCGGTTTTGTTCTCTCCGATATCGCGTTTGGACTTCGTTGAAAAGCCGAAGCCACTGTGGGTTGTCCGGTTCGAGCCGTTGGAGCAGTTGGATGCGTCCAAGTGCCTTTTCGTATTCCTGCTTTTGAAGGGAAATACTGACCAATGCCCACAAAACATCGGTCGAGTTTTGATCCGTCTGGTAAGCACGAATCAGTTGCCTTTCGCCTTCGTCCGGTTTCCCGAGTTGCAGCAACAACAGGCCGTGATTGTACAGCACCCGCGGGTTGCCGGGCATCAGCGACGCGGCCTTGCTGATGGCCGTTTCCGCTTCGGCAAGGCGATTCCGCTCGGCAAGCAACAGTCCGAGCGAATAAAACCCTTCACCGTTTTCCGGGGCGAGTTCCGTCACGCGGCGCAACTGCGACTCGGCCTCCTGCGGTTCGTTGCGGGAATTGTGCAACATGGCCAGGTTCATTCGCGCCGGGAGAAAATCCGGGTCAATGGCCAATGCCTGTCGATAAGCATCAAGCGATTTTTGCGTCAAGTTACGAATGGTTGCCGGGGAAGGGGCTTGTGCCGCAAAAACTTCCGGCATGGCGAGATTTTCCCATAACACGGCCAGGTTCAAATGCGCCGCCGGATGGTCGAGCGAAGCGTCCTGCGATTCGATATATTCTTGCAAGGCTGTATCGAATACCGGTTTCGCATCGCCGGGAAAACGATCGCGCGGCACGACGGAAAGCAATCGCGCCGCCTCGCAACGAACAGCGTACTTTGCATCGCCAAGCAGCGGTACCAGAT
>WRMR01000385.1 GCA_009776995.1 Planctomycetaceae bacterium
TGCCGTCGGAACATCCGTCGCACAGTCGCCTGCAACCCGGTTTGTTCAGCCAACCGGCGGCAACCGAATTCCGGGCAACGAAACAATTCCCTGGCTCCAGGCGACCGTGCGGATTCGTGTGGAAAACCCGGACGGCCATGACTGGGGAACCGGTACGATTATCGACGCGCGCGGTGGCGATGCCCTGATCCTGACCTGTGGTCATATCTTTCGTGATTCGAAAGGTTTGGGGCGAATTGAAGTCGATTTGTTCTGCGGCAACACATTGAAACGCGTTCCCGGGGTTTGTCTCCGGTATGATGATGACCAACTCGATCTGGGGCTGGTCAAAATTGCCCCGCAATTTCAGGTTGATGTGATTCCTGTTGCGCCGGTTGGCGTCGAACTCCAAGAGGGCATGGCACTCCTCAGCTCAGGATGCGACAACGCCGGCAATCCGACCGTCCGCGAGCATCGCGTCAGGTCGCTGACGAATGTTGCGCCTTCGATTGGCGCACCGTTTCATTATGTCCAGGTGGACAACGCACCGGTTCAGGGACGCAGCGGCGGTGGCCTGTTTACGAAAAGTGGTTATCTCGTCGGGGTTTGCGTCGCGGGAAACACGGACGACAACGAAGGGCTTTTTGTACCTGCCTCGGTCGTTCGCAACGAATTGGACAACGCGAAATTAAGTTGCGTTTATCAATCCCCTTCCATCACAAGGAGCCAGTCGTCTCCTGTCGTTTTGGCCGGAGCAGTCACCCCAACGAACAATTCGGCGGCGCAACCGGTTCTGTCGCAAACCCCGTCACAACAATCTGTGGCAATGCCTAACGCTACAATCAGGCAACCGATTTTTGTAGCGGAAACTGATCAAGCCAAAATCGTTCAGCCAAGTTTTGTCGCTGACTCCCGGTCGGTCGGAACACAGTCGTCCCTGCTTGCGAATGACCCACCGCCGCCGTTGACTTTGCGCCCGTCAGGGTTTACGGAAACCAGACTGACTGACCGGGAAATCGCGACACTCGAAGAGTTGCAACACCGCCAGCGTGAAGGGGACGAGATCATCGTGATTGTCCGGTCAAAGCGAAACCCGGAGCAACCTTGCGAAATCATCCAGCTTTCGGACGTTTCGGCGGAATTTTTGGCCGCGTTGACCGGCGTGTCGCCTCGCCCTTGACTTGGCAACCGTTCGGATTAGAATAATAGTGACTTGTGGTGAAAGTAGCGCAGTTGGTTAGTGCATCGGATTGTGGTTCCGAAGGTCGGGGGTTCGAGTCCCCTCTTTCACCCTCTCTTGGCATTTCCGGTTTGTATCCTGTAGGGATGCGTCGCCCGATAGAACACACAACGTCAGTTCAAACCAAAAATTCCGCCGAAATGTTGCGAACTTTTCAATCAGAGCCGCGAGAGTTATCGAGCGGAGTGATCGCTCTGTTACCGTCGCGGCTCTGATTGACTGAACAGCTTATTTTGGCGTGAGTCTTTATCTTGGGTCCGTCACACGTCCGATGACGAGCGGCGTTGAGGTTTGCGCATTCCAGATCAGGAACACGAAGGGGCGTGTGACGTAAAATTGTGCCTGAGCCTGTGGCACCTGCTGATCCGGGACGTCAATTTGTTCGGTAAGCGTCATTTGCGTTTCGTGCAGGAACGTTGACAGTCGCAGCGGTTCCTTCTCTTCGGACTGCGACATGTACGACAAGTCGGCGTTTTCCGTCACGATGGTTGTCATACCCAGGCTGACCAGCGTATCGGACAGGTCAAGGCAACTCGTCATTTGCAACTGCGGCATGATGACATCGACGGCCATCGGTTGCACCATGCCGAACCACGTTGCCAGTGCTTCCGGCGTCATGGCACGTTCCAATGTGCCAAACTGTCCCACCGCAGGCAGCAAAACGACCAGTCGCAGGTTTTCTTCGATGCAGGGCATGACCAAAATTTGCAGGCTCGGGACTCCCGCTCCGTAACAGGCACTGATTTGATGCATCATGGGTACGGTGATCGTTTCACCGGACGCGAGTTGAAATGTGTTTTCACCGGAAAACTGCCGGTTGAACGGTGCGGCCAAGCGCGGCGACGCACAAACGACGCCCGTCGTGACGACCGAAATTTCGTCGGGCAGGTTGGCGTCCAACGGTTCGGCGATGATCGACGTCAAACGTCCGCCGCTCATGTCGCGAACCCAGGCGTTGACCGTCGTTGCGGCGGCGTCACGTTTGTTGATAAAATCAGCGGCGTACAACTCGGTTGCCAGTCCGGTTTTGATGCCGTTGATGTACGGTTCGACGATCAGATGTTCCGCCGGAACCCAAATCGCGTTGGCCTGCCCGAACGTCGGCGGAAGTTGCGGAACTTGTACGCCTTCGCGAATCTGAACCGCCGTTGCGTCCACCTGCCGGAGCAACTCGGCTGTTTGCGGCACGGGCGACTTGAAGGGAAACACGTTCCCCACCTCGGCGGCTGTTTTGCCGTCGGCCCCGAACCGCAACGCAGTCAGTTGTTTGGCCAGCAATTGCGGCGAAAAGCAAAAATTCGCGTCATTTTGGGACGCGGCCAGTTGCGAATATGTGTTGTAAGCCAACACCTGTATTGCAACGGGGAAGTGGAACCCTTGCTCCGGCGATACGATTCGCGGAATGCCTGCCGTCGCGTCCGGTTGCGGCTCCACCGGAACTGTTGCCGCCGCTTGCTCGTTTTGAGGCGGGTCGGGCGGCGTTTCCTGTGCGATGAGTTGTTGCGGCAAACCGGCAAGCAACAGTGCGAGGCAAATCAGCCCCAGCGTCACGATGTGATATTTCATGGTTGATTCTCCGATACAAACAGCAGTTCATCACGATCAAGTACGATCTTGGTTCCAGCGCGGCAATAGTCGCAACCCCAAAATTTTTTTCCCGCAGAGAGCACAGAGGCCGCAGAGAATCCAAAAACAAAATCTCTGCGTCTTTTGCGGTCCCTGCGTGAAATCAACTCTGTGTCTTCGCGTCTCTGTGTGAAACCCTCTCATTTTACCACGAAGTTTTTTATTTGCCACGGATTCTGAACAAAAATCCGTGAGAAAATAATATGTCCCCCTATTGATCTAATACGGTATTCTGCTAATGTATTTTTTGTGGGGATGAAATCCCCATTGCTTGAACGACCAGAAATTGCAACACTCTCGTAGTTTCAAGCAAACATCGAGATCGTAAATTTCTTGAAATTTACGACGGCTTTCTGTACCTACAGACATACTCACACAAGCGCGAGCATGGCAACCAATATCGGGAGCAATGTTTCGCGTCTGTGGGTAGGGCCGTTGCAAGCCTCTGGTCGGGACGCATTATAGACATGCTCCCTTTTTCTATGCGCACTTGGCGTTCTCTTGCGCGGAATTTGGGAGTAAATTTCACGTTTGTTGAGGGGAATCACCATGCCGGATTTTGACTTCCTTGATAAACCGAGGTACTATTACACCGACTCGGATAATAAGAAAAGAGGCCCCGTTAGCAAGCGGCAACTCAAAAAAATGGCGGAAGAAGGGGTTATTGAAACAAACACGCTGATAAGAACAGTTGGCGGCGGAAAATTTGTGGCGGATATGATTCCCGGTATATTCCCTGACTCTCTTGCTGAACAAAAACTTTTTTATTACGTTGGCAGTGATGGTTTGAGACATGGTCCTGTCAGCAGACTGGAACTTGATGAACTAGAAGCAAAGGGATTCATTGCACGGGAAACTGAGATAATACTGCCCTCAGGAAAGACAGGAATTGCTGATTATATTCCAGACCTAATCAAAGGAGATGTATTCCGACCTTCGATCTGGAGAACTATTGGTTTTTGGCTCAAGTATTGCAATACGAAAGAATTCAGGACAAACGTAGCGGCTTGGCTGGGAATTCTCATCCTTCTGGCTTTATTTGTGATTATCATTCTGCTGGCTGTTTACGCCACATACCTCATTAAGTCTCTTTTTGCAGCAATGCTTATCACTTCCGTACTACTTGTTGTATCACCGGTGCCAATTAGAGCATGTCACGGGATTTATACTTCTGTGTACCCCAATATGTATCATGCCACCGAAACAGGCTTTCTCACTCGTGTGGCATACTTCATCGAAAAA
This sequence comes from Planctomycetaceae bacterium, assembly GCA_009776995.1. GTDB lineage: Bacteria > Planctomycetota > Planctomycetia > Pirellulales > Thermoguttaceae > WRMR01. The sequence continues at coordinate 4,088 of WRMR01000385.1, forward strand.
AAGGGATATGATGTCAACATGCCAAGACAAAAGGGAAGAAGCGAGACGATGTTACATGTTGCAGCAAAATACTTCAATCTTGAAATGATAGAATATCTGATTACACAAGGCGCGGATGTTAACGCAAAAGACAACACAAATCAAACGCCATTACATTATGCGGTTCAAACGTCATTATGTTATGCTTATGCGGTAAGGGCTTCCGATTTTGAAGCGTTGAAATTTCTGATTGCACAAGGCGCGGATGTCAATGCAAAAGACAACACAAATCAAACGCCATTACATTATGCAACAAGGGCTTCCGATTTTGAAGCGTTGAAATTTCTGATTACACAAGGCGCGGATGTCAATGCAAAAGACAACACAAAACAAACGCCATTACATTATGCAACAAGGACTTCCAATCTTAAAACAATAGAATTTCTAATTGCGCAAGGCGCGGATGTCAACGCCACGGGTAAGCATGGCAAAACGCCGCTTAACATAGCCATGAGCGAATATGAAGATAAAATTGTAAAAATACTCCGCGCTAGAGGCGGAAAAACTAGCAAAGAATTAAGAAAAGGAGCATCAGGAGATAGCCAAAACATCCCGTAAGTCCGCGTATTCCGCCTTTCCGTCTGTTCCGCGATAAAAAACGAAATATCAAACCATGACCGCCAATCTCCCGGACAACGACTTGCTCACCCCCTTGCTTCGTCAAAAATGGGAACGTCTTGTGGAAATGGCGAAAGGTAACCACGTTTCTCGCGTCC
>WRMR01000386.1 GCA_009776995.1 Planctomycetaceae bacterium
CGTTTTCGATTGTTTGGAACTGAACTTCGTTGCCGTTGCCATCGACGAGGCGGCATTTCTCCGGATCGGCCGGCTCGTCAAGGCTGAACGCCACCACCTGCTCGACAAAATCAACTCCGAAGTATTCTTTCAGCGCAAAGGTCTGTATCGGATCGTCATCACTTCTTGCCGCGATGATTGCAAATGCTGCTGTCGTAGTGACGAATGCCAAAACAGTTGCCGTGAGCGAAATCAATAAACGATTCTTCATTTTTCACCTTTCGACTCTCTGCGGAAAATTGTTGAATTTTACAAACTGTTGCACAAACATTACTACCCCCGTCAAACCTAAAACTGCGGGCTACCCCGCGTTAGATACGGCCAGTGCGCTTCACTTCGTTTCGTTCCAGACTCCATTTGCAAAATTAGCTTTGGTCGGGTAGTCATGTTCAGTCACTCCCCTTTTGTACCATGGTAACAAAATCCAAATGAAATTCCAATCTGTGACAAGAAAATTTTGGATTATGTTGCCATTTTTCACGGCATGGGTGACGTATTCGTGTAATTCAGCGGGAAGCCGCCGTCGAAAAGGATATCGTCGGTGGCGAGCCAGCGGTCGCCGTGTTTTTCAAAAATGGCGGTAAACCGGAATTGGTCGAAAAACTCGGCGTCGCCCAGGATGAATGCTTTGTCTTTGGAACTGCCCCGAAATGTCACAATGAAGCGCAATTCCGCCGTGGTCGGCACGGTCGAGTCGTTGACCTTGATTTCAACGCTCCCAAAATGAACGACCGACAGTTTCGCCATTCCCATTCCGGCTGCGGCAAGTCCCCGCAGTTGTGCGGCGTCCGGGGCGATGTAACCATTGACCTGTTTGAAATCATCAGATCGAATGGCAACGGAAATCTCCTTCAAGGTGCGCCGGAGGGCTTCCTGATCGGTTTCGATGTAACGCTCCAACGCCACCCCGCCGATCAGCACAACCGCCGTGGCAATGACCGTCATCAGCAAAGTGCGGTTTTTCTTGTCGTTGACGAACATCGAATAGCCGATGAAACCCGTGATGGCCGCAAAAACCACCCAAATCCAGGTGTGCTCGAATAAAAAGGTCATCGTTTTTCCTCCAGGTATTGAAAGTAACAATCTTCTGTTGAAACAATTTTTTGAAGCATAGGGGAGATTGAAAAAACCGCACAGATGGGATACTTGTCTTCATCAGCCACGAATTCAGGAGTCACACCATGCGGAAAATGACACGCGCCGTTTTTGAGGAATTTTGGGCATCTAACGACGCTTCCGCGTGGTCAAGGAAGTACACGGCGGTTTCAAGACTTTGCCCGGCCAGGTAATCGGCGATGTCAAAAAGGTCCTGCCGTGCCTTTGGCGTGATGATGACAGGAAGACTCATTGCCGGCTTCCCGGTTGCGATGTGTGCCGCTCTTGGATGTCCTGACGCATTGCCTGCCAATCCGCCGTCGTGACCGGCCCGCCGGGACCGGCCCGCCGGGACCGCTGTGCAGGCCGAGCAGGAGTTCTGCTTCGAGTTTCCGCATGGTGCCTTCTTTTTGTGCCGTCGGGATCAAGCTGCGGACGTACTCGCCGGCACTCGTGTCCCCCTGTTCCGCAACCTGCTGGAGGACGTAATCGTTCAAAGCGTCCGGAATGGCGATATTCAACGTTTGCATGATGATTCCCTTTGATTTCCAGTTTAATTTGCCTGAAGATGATTGTCAACAATGCCGGGAGGAATCGCAGGAACAGCAGCGGGAACGTCACTGACCGGTTGGGATTTTTCGCCACGAAGAAGTGCAGAATGCAGAATGCAGAGTGCAGAGTGCAGAATGCAGAGTGCAGAATGCAGAATGCAGAATGCCAGGGTGGCAGGGTGGTTCATGCGTTCCCGTTGGAAAAAAACACTTGCATCACGGCGGGAAATGGATTACTATTGAACAGGTAAGGTATTAGTGACTTGTCATTATTTAATCTTGGAATCGCTCAGGAGAAATGGCTATGGAAAAAAAAGACTTTTTTATCAGCTACAATAAAGCGGACAAGGCTTGGGCGAAGTGGATCGCAGGCGTCTTGGAAGAAAACGGCTATTCCATCTACCTTCAAGCGTGGGATATTCGGCCAGGCGATGATTTTATGATGGCCAGAATGAACGAGTTTCTGGAAAACTCAATGGGATATATCTCCGTTTTTTCACAAGACTTCAAAGATTCGCCCTACTGTCAACTTGAGTTATCGGCGGCGTTGGACAAGCATTTGAAAGACCCTGCCTATCTGTTCCTTCTTGTTCGTGTTGCCAAGATTGCTCCGCCTGACTTGGTACGCACTGTTGTCTATATCGATCTTTTCGGCGCTGATGAGGTAACAGCAAAAAAACGATTGCTGAATGCGGTGGATCAGAAACCGATACCGCGTAAACTTTCTCCTTTCCCCGGGGACAATGTGGGTTCTCCCTTTCCCGCTCCCATCCGCAATCACAACCTGCCCGACAGTAACCCGCATTTCACTGGTCGCGAAGACATTCTGAACGAAATGCACCGCGAGTTTCAAAGCGGGCAGGCGGTGTCATTGCGGCAGACCATTGCCGGGCTGGGCGGCGTGGGGAAAACCCAGACCGCCATCGAATACGCTTACCGCCATGCAAACGATTATGATGTCATCTGGTGGGTCAATGCCGAAACCGGCCTGTACGAGGCTTACCATGCTTTTGCGCAGCGCATGAAGTTGCTGCCTGTTGGAGAAAGTACCACCGAGCAGATTGTGCAGCAGGTCGTGAAAGAATGGTTAGACACACACGGTCGCTTCCTGTTCATCTTCGACAACGTGGAGGATTTTGATGCGTTACGTGATTATCTGCCGAGAAACACGGGGCAAGTCAACGGCCATGTTCTGCTTACGACGCGGAACAGGAAACTGAACATACTTTACGCTAAGCCAGTTGAACTGGATGTTTTCACTGAAAATGAAGCCAGAGACCTTATGCTCAAGCTACTTGCGGTGAATGAAAAAGCTATCGGCAACCAGAAAATTTTGGATGAGTTAAATAAACGCTTGGGATACTTGCCGTTGGCATTGATGCAGGCGGCGGCTTACATCGCCAACACGGACAACAATTGCGATTGCCGGGATTACCTGTCGCTGCTTGAGCAACATGGTTTGGAAGTATTGAAGGATGAAGCCACGAAACCAGTGGACTACCATGCCATCGTAACAACAACATGGGAAATCAGTTTTGGAAAACTCAGCAAAGCCGCGCAGCAGTTGTTCTATTTATGTGCTTATATGTCACCTGATGATATTCCCCTGGATATTTTTGTGCAGCAAAGTAAATCGTTGCCTGCACCACTTCGCGATGAACTGGACAGTGTTCCGACCACGAACAAGGTGATACAAAGTTTAACAAAATACGCCTTGGCGAAAAGAACTGGTGGTTTTTTGAGCATCCATCGGCTTGTGCAGGAGGTCGTGCGCGACAGTCTGCGTAGCGACACAACCTTCCTCGACGCGGTCTTCCGGATGATGGCTGGCGCGATTCCTTGCGAATACGGCAACGACCGGGCGGCTCGTGATCTGTTCCGCCGCATCGCCGCGCACGCATTCGCGATTGCGGATCATTTCGCAGCGGTACATAATGACAAGGACAGTCAGGAACTGGCGGCTGCGCTGTTCTTTGAGGTCGGCAGGGGACATCAAGACGTGACTTGTCGGTATCATTTGGCTTTGTCGGCCTGTCGTCGCAGTGTGGCCATCTATGAAAAGGTGCTTGGCAAAGAACATCCGTCCACCGCTGCGATGTACAACAACATCGGGGTGGTTTATAAAGAGCAAGGCGACTATGACAAGGCTTTGGAGTGGCATCTAAAGGCATTGGCCATCAGTGAAAAGGTGCTTGGCAAGGAACACCCGGACACCGCTGGGACGTACAACAACATCGCGGTAGTTTACAAGAACCAGGGCAAGTATGACGAGGCTCTGAAGTGGTATCAGAAGGCTTTGGCCATCAAAGAAAAGGTGCTTGGCAAAGAACACCCGTCCACCGCTGCGACGTACAACAATATCGCAATAGTTTACAGGAAGCAGGGCAAGTATGAGCAGGCTTTGGAGAAGTATCAGAAGGCTTTGGCCATTCGTGAAAAGGTGCTTGGCAAGGAACACCCGGACACCGCTGCGACGTACAACAACATCGGAGAAGTTTACAGGAACCAAGGCGACAATGAGCAGGCATTAGTGTGGTATCACAAGGCATTACCTATCTTTGAAAAGGTGCTTGGCAAGGAACATCCGTCCACCGCTACGACGTACAACAACATCGGGGAAGTTTACAGGAATCAAGGCAAGTATGAGCAGGCTTTGGAGTGGTATCAGAAGGCTTTGGCCATCCGTGAAAAGGTACTTGGCAAAGAACACCCGGACACCGCTCTGACGTACAACAACATCGGGTTAGTTTATGAAGAACAAGGTAAATATGTCGAGGCTTTGGAGTGGCATGAAAAGGCTTTGGCCATCCGTGAAAGGGTGCTTGGCAAAGAACACCCGGACGCCGCTGCGACGTACAACAACATCGCAATAGTTTACAGGAAGCAGGGCAAGTATGAGCAGGCTTTGGAGAAGTATCAGAAGGCTTTGGCCATTCGTGAAAAGGTGCTTGGCAAAGAACACCCGGACACCGCGATGACGTACAACAACATCGCGAACGTTTACGACGATCTAGACGACTATGAGCAGGCACTGGAGTGGTATCATAAGGCTTTGGCCGTCTTTGAGACGGTGTTTGGCGAAGATCATCCCCATACCAAGGGAGTGCGTGACAACATTGCTGACACTCGTAAGCGCATGGGCGACGCG